>NZ_JBARYR010000755.1:0-4327 GCF_049648075.1 Rubrivirga sp.
CGGCCTCACCGTAGCCGACGGCCAGGATAGCGACGGCAGCGACCAGCCGTGGCGCCCACCGAGCCCGGCGCGGGGGCGGAGCGACCTCGAGGTCGACGAGCCGTAGGGTCGGAGCGGCGCCGTCGCCCTCGACGAGACCTGTCCTCGACGGACGAGAGCGTCCCGACAGCTGCTCGTAGTGCGCGACGGGGTCCCGCGCGTCACGGGCGAGCTCGTCGAACCGGTCCTCGAGGTGGCGCGTCTGGGCGCGCACCTCGGGGTCGGCGCTGATCTGCCGGAGCCGGGTGCGCCCGGTGCGGCGATCGAACACGCGCTCGGCGGCCTCGAGGTCGGCATCCGTCGCGAGAGCGGCGTCTAGGATCGCAGCGAGCCGCTTCGCGTCGGCGTGCGCGTCCTCGAGGTCGGGGCGGCCTGCGACCTCGAGGTCGAGGGCGGCGCGGTCCTCTGGCGAGAGGTCGGGGTAGAGGTCGAGACGGAGAGACAGATCGGACACGGGTGCTTGTACTATCGCCTTAGACTTCAGTCGGAGGTGGATCTAACTGAGGCGCCGACTCCTCCGTCATCGTTCAGGATTTCGGCGTTCAGCGCGCGGAGGCCAGGGTATTCGCGGATCCGGCCCCGGGCGCGGGCCGCGTAGGTCCGAACCGTCGCGACCGGGTGGCCGGTCCGGTCGGCGATGTCGTCGTACTCGACGCCCTCGAGGTATTTCAAGCGTGCGATCTCGGCCACCGACTCGGGCAACGCCGCGATGGCACGTGTCATCAGGCTTCGGATCAGTGCGCGGTCGTGACTACCGAGCGGCGATGGATCCGCTACGAGACCGGCCGGGAGTTCGACGACGTCGCGCCGCCGCTTCCGGTGCGAGAGCAGCACGTTCCGACACAACACGCTGACGTACTGGGGGAACCGGTCGGGGTCGTTGACCGACTCGAAGGCCTTGCCGATACGCCTGTACGCGTTGCTGACAGCGGCATCGAGGTCGCTGGCCCCTCCGGTACGCTCGGTCATGAACCGAGTGTAGAAGTAGCGGTAGGCGTAGAGGTAGGCCCACAGATCGGCGACGTCACGGTCCCGAACGTCCCCGTCCTCGCGCCATCTCGCGTACACCTCACGCGCGCGCTCGTAGTCGTCGACCTCGAACGGGAGGTCGCGCGCGAGCAACGCAAATCGGTCGGGAGAGTCGTTGTGCACAGGTGGACGAGGGCGCCGGGGAAGATAGAGGAGGCCCGGAGGACCCGGGAAGAATGGTAGAAGCCACGTCCTCGAGGCCAGATGCGGGGCCTAGCGCATTGCTCCGGCCGCCGCCGCCCCCTAGCTTCCTCGATCCGATTGCGCCCGGCGTGGGGTCTGTCTGCCACGCCTCGGGGGACCCACTGTGGGTCGCCCGTTTTTTTGTCTTCGGCGCACACGCGCCCACCTATATGAACACGACATCGTTCAAGACGTACAGCGCCAAGCCTGGCGACGTCGAGGCCGCATGGCATGTGGTCGACGCCGAGAACGTCGTCGTCGGCCGTCTGGCTGCGCGCGTGGCCTCGATCCTCCGCGGCAAGCACAAGCCCGAGTACACGCCCCACATGGACGTCGGTGATCACATCGTGATCATCAACGCCGAGAAGGTGCGGTTCACGGGCAAGAAGGAGACCGACAAGCAGTACTTCCGCCACTCCGGCTATCCCGGCGGCATCCGCTCGCGGACGCCCAAGGAGGCCCGCGCCTCCAAGCCGACGTTCATCATCGAGAACGCGGTCAAGGGCATGCTCCCTCGCACCAAGCTCGGCCGGGCGATGGCGAAGAAGCTCCACGTCTACGCCGGCCCCGACCATCCGCACGAGGCTCAGCAGCCTCAGTCGCTCGACATCGCTTAAATCATGGCAACCCAGTTCCAGGCCGTCGGCCGCCGCAAGACGTCGGTCGCCCGCGTCTACCTCCGCCCGGGTTCGGGCAACGTGATCGTCAACAAGCGCGAGCTCGCGGAGTACCTCCCGACGAAGATCCGCCAGGCCTCGGCCACGGCGCCGCTCGACCTGACGGAGCTCCGTGGGGAGTTCGACGTGTTGGTCAACGCCAAGGGCGGTGGCTTGACCGGCCAGGCCGAGGCGATCCAGCTCGGCATCGCCCGCTGCTTGGTCCAGTTCAACGACGAGCTGCGCAAGCCGCTTCGCGACGCCGGCTACATGACGCGCGACCCGCGCATGGTCGAGCGGAAGAAGCCGGGCCAGCCCAAGGCTCGTAAGAAGTTCCAGTTCTCGAAGCGCTAGTCGCTTCGTGGGGGTCGTCCCCGAGGGCGGCCCTTTTATCTCACACCCCGCCCGAGTGGCTGCCGGGTGCCCCGAGGCTCGTCCTCGAGGTCGGCAGTCGTGGTGACGGCGGGGCTAGGCTTAACCCGCACGGCACGCCCTCGAGGTCGGACCGTGCACCCCAAACCAGAAAAATGGCACGCGCCTCGATTGAAGACCTCCTCCGCGCGGGCGCCCACTTTGGGCACCTGACCAGCCGGTGGAACCCGAAGATGGCTCCGTACATCTTCATGCAGCGGAACGGGATCCACATCCTGGACCTCAAGCAGACCCAGCGCTTGCTGGACGACGCCGCCGACGCCGCCGGCCGGTTCGCCTCGAAGGGCCGCAAGATCCTGTTCGTCGGGACGAAGAAGCAGGCCCAGAACGTGGTCAAGGAAGAGGCCGAGCGCGCCGGGATGCCGTTCGCCGTCGACCGCTGGCAGGGCGGTATGCTGACCAACTTCGCGACCATCCGCGGCTCGCTCCGCCGGATGGAGACGTTGCGCCGAGAGGACGCCGACGGCACCGCGGACAAGCTCAAGAAGAAGGAGCGCCTGATGCGCGCGCGTGAGCTCGAGAAGCTCGACCGTGTACTCGGCGGCATCTCCGAGATGGGCAAGCTGCCTGGCGCCTTGTTCGTGGTCGACGTCAAGCGCGAGCACATCGCCGTCGACGAGGCCCGCAAGCTCAAGATCCCGATCATCGCGTTGGTCGACTCGAACGTGGACCCGGACCTGGTGGACTACCCGATCCCGGCCAACGACGACGCCATGAAGTCGGTCGCGCTGTTCACGCGCCACATCGCCGACGCCATCATCGAGGGCCAGAAGGCCGGCGCCATCGAGCGCGACTCCGCCGTCGCCGAGGCCCAGAGCCGCGCTGCCGACGAGGCCAAGGTGTCGGAGGCTGAGGCGAAGGCCGAAGAAGCCGAGCCGGTCACGACCATGGCAGACGCCGAAGCCGAAGCCCGCACCGAGGCCGCTGCCGCCAAGACGGCCAGCTAGCCCGTCCTCGATGTGCCGTCCTCGAGGGTTCGACCTCGAGGACGGACCTGCTACCTCTCTGTGACGGGGAAACGCGGTCGCCCTCGACTCGTCGTTTCCCCGTTTTTGGTGGGCTGCGCCGCCGACCTCGAGGTCGGCCCAGCATGGCCCGGACCCTGACACGACCACTTACCCCAATCAAAAAAATGGCAATCAAGGCACAGGACGTCAAGACCCTCCGCGAGGCGACCGGCGTCGGCATGATGGACTGCAAGAAGGCGTTGGTCGAGGCCGACGGCGACTTCGACAAGGCGATCGAGATCCTGCGGACCAAGGGCGAGAAGGTGGCCGCCAAGCGCGCCGACCGCGACGCCTCCGAGGGCGCCATCGTGACCGCGACCACGGACGACGGCACGACCGGCGTCATCGTCGAGGTCAACTCCGAGACCGACTTCGTCGCCCGCAACTCGGACTTCACCGACTTCGCCCAAAAGATCGCCGACGCGCTCTTGGCCGCTCGGCCCGCGGGGATCGGTGAGGCCCAGGCCGTCGAGGTCGACGGCGCTCCACTCGCGGAGGCGCTGATCACGATGACGGGCAAGATCGGCGAGAAGATCGACGTCCGCCGCTTCGAGGTCGTCGAGGCCAGCGAGGGCGGCACCGTCGTCGACTATGTCCACGCGGGCGCCAAGCTCGGCGTGTTGGTCGAGATGGAAGGCTCGGGTGACCTCCCCGCGGCTGGCCGCGACGTGGCCATGCAGGCCGCCGCCATGAACCCGATCGCCGCCACGCGCGCCGACGTCCCGCAGGAGACGCAGGACAAAGAGCGCGAGATCGGCCGCGAGCAGGCCAAGGCCGAGGGCAAGCCGGAGCAGATCCTGGACAAGATCGCCGAGGGCAAGCTGAACCGGTACTTCAAGGACAACGTGCTCGTGGAGCAGCCCTTCGTCAAGGACTCCTCGATGACGGTCCAGCAGATGCTCACGAAGAGCGACGCCGACCTCCGCCGGTTCGTCCGGTTCGCGCTGGGCGCATAGCCAACCGGCTCGTCTCGACCTCGAG
>NZ_JBARYR010000756.1:0-4765 GCF_049648075.1 Rubrivirga sp.
GCCGGGCGCTGTCGGGAGCCCCGCCGTCGAGGACGAGGACACGCCCGACGGCGACGTGGCCGGCGCGGCGCAGGAAGGCACGTACCTCGCCGGCGAGGAGCGCGAGAACGAGGTGGCCGGCATGCAGGGCGACCTGGGCGAGGCCATGAGCGACGACGAGCCGACGGACGCCGAGACGGAGGGGGCCACGGAGCTCTCGACGGGCGAGGGTACAGCGTCGGTCGGCCGCGACGCCGCAGGCATTCCATTTTTCCGCCAGGTCAAAGAGCTCACGCTCGCGGGCTACTACACGTCCGAGATCGGGGCGACGCAGGAACTCCAGTGGCTCGCCGCACCCGGCCGCTACGACCCCGACGTGCCGCTCTCCGAGATTGGCCGCGCCTGGGCGTAGCGGGTCTAGGGAGTGCCGAGCCGCCCTCGCGGCCGGTCTACGTCCATAGGCTCGACTCACCTCGTGGCCGATCGCAACACTCTTATTCGTCCTCGAGGACGAGAGCGCCTACGCGCCAACTCACTGATAGCCAGCCGTCCTCGAGGCCGCAGAACTCGAAACCCTACGAACCCCAAACCATCTTCATGTCTGACCACGCACACGGCCACGACGCCGGGTTTATCGAGAAGGTCCGAACAGTCCGCGTCCAAGCGACCTCCGAGGTCTACGACGCCATCGTCGTCGGGTCGGGGATGTCGGGCGGATGGGCCGCCAAAGAGCTCACCGAGAAAGGGCTCAAGACGCTGGTCTTGGAGCGCGGCCGCAACGTCGAGCACGGGACCGACTACATCACGGAGCACCGGACGCCCTGGGAGACCCCGTTCCGCGGCCGCGGCGACCGCCGCCACGCCGAGGAGCGGCAGTTCCGCCAGTCCAAGGCCGGCCCCTACAACGAGAACACGGCCCACTGGTACGTCGACGACGTCGACAACCCGTACGAGACCGAGGACGAGACCGAGGACGAGTTCCTGTGGGTGAGGGGCTACCACCTGGGCGGCCGGTCGGTGATGTGGGGCCGCCAGAGCTACCGGCTCTCGGAGATGGACTTCACGGCCAACGAGCGTGAGGGGCGCGGCACGCGCTGGCCGGTCACCTACGACGAGATCGATCCGTGGTACTCCTACGTCGAGCGGTTCGCCGGCATCTCGGGCGAGTCGATGGGGCTCCAGCAGCTCCCCGACTCCGAGTTCCTGCCGCCGATGCCGCTGACGGCCGTCGAGAACCGGGTCAAAGAGTCCATCGCGCGGGACTACAACGGCCGCGCGATGACCGTCGGCCGGACGGCGATCCTGACGCAGCCGCACAACGAGGGCGGCGTCCAGCGGGCGGGCTGCCACTACTGCGGTCCCTGCGACCGAGGGTGCTCAGCGGGCGCCTACTTCTGCTCGCTCTCGACGACGTTGCGGGCGGCCCAGAACACGGGCAACATGACGATCCGGCCGCACTCGATCGTCCACTCCCTCGTCTACGACGACGATGCGGACCGCGTGACCGGCGTCCGCGTGATCGACCAGGAGACGAAGGAGGAGATGGTGTTCAACGCCAAGCTCGTGTTCCTCAACGCGAGCGCGATCGGGAGCGCCATGATCCTGATGAACAGCACCTCCCCGCGTTTCCCAGACGGCTTGGGCAACCAGTCGGGGCTGTTGGGCAAGGGGATCATGGACCACCACTTCATGGTCGGCGCGAGCGGCGAGTTCCCCGAGTTCGCCGACCGGTACTACTTCGGCAACCGGCCCAACGGGATCTACATCCCGCGCTTTCAGAACCTGCCGTGGGATCCGTCCTCGAACCGTGACTTCACGCGAGGCTATGGGTACCAAGGTGGTTCGGGCCGTGGCAACTGGAGCCGAGCGGCCAGCGGGCCGGGTGTCGGCGTGGCGCTCAAGGAGTCGCTGCGGAACCCGGGCGAGTGGACGTTCACCATGTTCCCCTTCGGCGAGATCCTGGCCTACGACGACAACCGCGTCGAGCTCACGGACCAGACCGACGACTACGGCATGCCGATCCCGCGCATCGTCGGGTCGATCCGCGACAACGAGCGGCGGATGAGGGTCGCGATGAAGAGCGACGGCGCCGAGATGCTCGAGGCCGCCGGCGCCGTCAACGTGACCGAGTGGGAGGCCCCGTACCGCCTGGGCGAGGGCATCCACGAGATGGGCACGGCGCGCATGAGTGCGACGCCCGAGACCGGCTGCGTGGACTCGAACAACCGCGTCCACGAGATCCCGAACCTCTACGTCACCGACGGCGCGTTCATGACGTCCGCCGGCTGCCAGAACCCGTCGCTGACCTACATGGCGTTCACCGCCCGCGCGTGCGACCACGCCGTCAACGCGGTCAACAGCGGCGACCTGAGGGTGTGATGGTTGGCTGCGCCTTCGCTACGCAGTCGGGGTCCGCCCGGCCGTTCTCGAGGGCGTCTCCGGCTGCGAGCCTCGGCCTCGAGGCCGAACACCTTACCGTCGTCGGCGCGTAAGGCCCGAACCCTGAACTCAGAACCCTGAACCCGTGAAACGCCGAGACTTCGTCCGCACCACTGCCGCGGCCTCGATGGCGCCGCTGGTCGTCCCTCGACACGTGCTGGGCGGGGCCGGCTTCGTCGCGCCGAGCGACACCGTCAGCGTGGGCATCATCGGAGCCGGTGGGATGGGCGCCTCGAACGCGGCGCCGCTCGCCATGAGTGACCGTGTTCGGATCACCGCCATCGCCGACGTGGACATGGGCCACGTCCAGGGCGCGGTTCAGCGCCGCCTCGGCTCCGACAACGCGCGAGGACGCGCCGCAGGAGCCGCCCTCGAGGACGCCTATGGGAGCGCCGCTCGGTTCCAGGACTACCGCGAGCTGCTGGCCGAGGTCGACGACCTCGATGCGGTCGTGGTCGCGACGCCGGACCACGTCCACGCGCACGCCGTCCTCCACGCGATGCGGCGCGGGCTCCACGTCTATGCCCAGAAGCCGCTGACGTACACCGTGGCCGAGAGCCGTCGGCTGGCCGCGGCGGCGGCCTCGACGGGGTTGGTGACCCAGATGGGCAACCAGGGACACTCGGGTGACGACGGGAGGCGCGTCGTCGAGGTCGTCCGGGCCGGCGTGCTGGGCAAGGTCCACGAGATCCAGTCGTGGACGAACCGGCCGAACGGCTGGTGGCCACAGGGCGTCCCGATGCCCGACCCGGCGCCCGCACCGGACGGCGTGGCGTGGGACGTCTACCTCGGCCCGAACGAGATGCAGCCGTACCGGCCGGGGATCCACCCGTTCGGGTGGCGCGGCTTCGTCGGCTTCGGCGTCGGGTCCCTGGGCGACATGGGCGCGCACCTGGTCGACTTCCCGATCTGGGCGCTCGACCTGGCCCGACCGTCGCGCGTCGAGACGCGGCACACGCCGTGGGGCGGAGGCGACGACCGAGCGACGTACCCGCTAGCCACGGTCACCACCTACCGGTTCGGCGGCGCCGGCCCGATGGCGGGCGCCGCGGACCCGGGCGGCGAGATCGACATGACGTGGTACGACGGCGGGCTCCTGCCCCCGACGCCCGTCCAAGCGCCGGACGGCTTCGAGCTCGACCCCAACGGCGGCGTCATCTTCGTCGGCGAGCGCGGTCTGTTGATCCACGAGACCTACGGGAGCAACCCGCGCTTCCTGTCCAACGAGCCCGGCACCGACCTCGAGGCCGAGGCCGCGGACGTGCCCCGCACGCTCACGCGGTTCGACGACGACGTGGGCATCCACGGCGGTGTCCACGAGCGGAACTGGATCCGCGCGATCCTGGGCGAGGAGGAGGCCTCGTGCCCGTTCGAGTACGGCGCGCACCTCAACGAGATCATGCTGCTGGGCGTCGCCGCGATGTCGGCCGGCCGGCCCCTCGAGGTCGCGCCCGACGGGACCGTCACGAACCACTCCGATGGCGCCTCGCTCTTGACCCGCTCCTACCGCGACGGCTGGCAACTCCCCGACATCGACTGATCCGCCCGCGAGGGCGATCTCGATCCACAACTCAGAGCGCCGTCTCTAGACCCCGACCGCGATGAACCGACGACACTTTCTCCGCAACACCGGTTCAGCCGCCGCTCTAGCAGCCGTGCTCGGTCCCGGCGCCGCTCGGGCGTTTGCGGCCTCGAGGACGGCGCCGGTCCCGGCCGAGATCGGGATCCAGCTCTACACCCTGCGCGACATCCTGCCGGGCGACGTGAACGGCGTCTTGGAGATGCTCAAGCGCTACGGCATCGACCAGGTCGAGACGGCGGGCTACGCCGACCGCGACCCCGCGGCGTTCCGGTCCGTCTTGGACGCGCTCGAGCTCTCGGCGCCGTCCGCGCACGCGATGGTCTCCGAGATTATCCCGCCCAACACGAGCATGTCGAACGCCGGCCTGCCGACGTTCCAGGCCGCCCTCGAGGTCGCCGACGCCGTCGGGCACGACTACCTCGTGATCCCGTGGCTGCCGCCGGACGCGCGGCCGGACCGCGACGGCTACCTCCGGTTGGCGGACATGCTGAACGAGTTCGGCGAGCGGTCCAAGGCCGTCGGCATCCAGCTCGGGTACCACAACCACGACTTCGAGTTCGAGACGTTCGGGACGGACCGGCCGGCCTACTTCGACTTCGTCGAACGTCTGGAGCCGGACCTGGTCGTCTTGGAGCTCGACCTGTACTGGGTGGCCGTCGCAGGCCACGACCCGGTCGACATCTTCGAGATGTACCCCGGCCGCTTCCCGCTGTGGCACGTCAAGGACGGCGCCGGGCCGGACATGACCCAGACCGACGTCGGCGC
>NZ_JBARYR010000757.1:0-10119 GCF_049648075.1 Rubrivirga sp.
CTCCTGCGGGGTCGAGTCGAAGCTGGCGAAGTACGCCTTCAGCTTCTGCTCCTCTTCCTGGACGCGCCGCTTCAGTTGGTACGCCTCCATGGGCTTGAAGTAGCTGGGCTGGTTCGCACCCGTGAAGTCCGGGTCGACGACAACGTTGCCGTCTTTATCGGAGCCTACCTGACCGTTGAGCGTGCCCTGTTTCGTGTAGCGGTTGTTGATCGGGAACGGGATGATGTTGGTGTCCTTCGGGATGTCCGGGTTGGGCAGCATCCGGAGCCCGACGAGTGTGCCGGTGTGCTCCAGGCGGAGCGCGAACACGTCGGCCGTCTCCGACTGGACGAAGGCGAACCCCATGTTCGACGGGACCCAGCGCCGCGTGTAGTCGGGGTTGGCCCAGGCGGTGGAGTCGGTCGCTTGGTCCCACCCGCCGCCGACGGCGACCGACTTCGCGGTGCTCGTGTTGACGCCGCGCCCGAGCGACTCGCCGCCGGCCCACGCGCCGTTGGCGTTGGCGCCCCCCGTGACCTCGCCCTTGACGGTCACCTCGGGTAGCTCAGTGCTGATGCCTGCGCCCAGGGGCGCCGCGACCAGGCTCGTCTTGAACTTCATCCCGGCCGATGCCTCGACTTCGAAGCCGGTCTGGATGCTGTCCTCGTGCGACGAGGAGACGGTGGCCGTGACGTTGTTGGACTCGACGAGGGCGACCTCGTTCGTGCCCCCGTAGTTCAGTTCGATGGCGCCCTCGGTAAAGTTCTCGCTGGGGACCGGCGGCCCGCCCTCGATGTACCCCATCACTTGGGGGTCGAACTGCGCCTGTCCAACCCACTCGGTCCTGATGTTGCCGACCTTGTAGCCGGTCACGAGCATCCAGCGGCCGTCCTGGACGTAGGCGTAGCACCTCTTGTGGACGCCGCGGAGGTGGCCTTCGGCGTCGCGCTGGAGATCAGCGTACTCGGCCGCCGCGGCGCGGCCGTCCATCGTCGTGTGGAAGTCGGTGTGGACGCCCGACAGTGCCGAGCGCACCTCGGCCGTGTCCGCCGAGACCGGCGCGGTCGACAGGACCTCGGTTGGCGTCTCGTCGGTCGCCCAGTGGAGGTGGTTCCCCTTGGGGCCCGAGTCCTCGACATGCGTCGCCGTGCCGTCCTCCGAGCGCGCCACGTCGTCGAACGTGTAATAGGCGATCAGATCGCGTGTCTCGCCACGTAGCCGGGTGAACAGGTTGTCGAGGATCTGCTCCTGACGGCGCGCCCCCTTCCAGATGCGGACCTCTTCCAAAAGCCCGTTGAAGAGACGGCCCGGCTGTCCGGAGTCGGCGCCCGACTGGCGCCCGCCGAGCGTGAACTGAGGGGTCGACGCGTCGAAGTCCGGGCGCGCCTCGAAGACGTCCGTGGTGGTCTCGGCGAGTTGACCGTCGACGTACAGCTTGAAGGCGGAGCCGTTCGGCTGGGGCGACTCCATCCACGCCGGGCCGTACAGGCGCGCGTGGGCGTCCCCCTTGCTGTCGTAGGCGATGTGGCCCTGGTTTTCCTCCATCCGCCACCACGCGGTCAGGCCGTGCTGGTCTCTGCCGAGCGCCTTGCCGACCTGGTCGGACTCGAGCGCCTGGCTGTAAATCCGGATCTCGCTGACCGCACCGGCGAACTGCGCGACCGCGTTGTGCGCCAGCCGTGCCTGCCCGAGGTAGAGCGGGCTGTCGTTCCCTCTCGGGACGGCCTTGGCGATCTCTTTGGAGCCTGCCCAGTCGCCGTCGATGTAAAACGTCACGGTGGTGAACTGCTCCGCTTCCTTCCGACTCGGAGCGTTGTCACTCGTGCCCTGCCCTCCCGCGTTCACCGTTCGCAGGTCCGTCTTGCGGACGACGGCGACACGGTGAAAGCGGCCGCTCTCGATCTCATGGGTCGAGCGGAAGAGCTCCGGGTCCCCCTTACCCGTCTCCATCTCGAACACGAGGTGGCCAGAGGCGTCGACGTAGAACGCGTAGGGGACCTCGCTGTCGACCTCGGGGCTACCGAGCGCTCCTTTGGAGAGGATGCCGTGTTGGCGGCCGACGTAGTCTACCTGGAGAAACGCCTCGATGGTCAAGTCGCCGGTCACGTCGAGCGCCGCGCTCTTGCCTGCGTCAGCGTAGGCGTCGCCGTCGAACCGCAGCGCGTACGACTGGTCGAAGGACGCCGCGAGGTGCGTCCAGCGCCCGGTCGAGATCGGCCGCGTCGTCTCGATCACGTCGCGGCCTACGGCCGCGACACACGTGAAGGCGGGAAGCGGCGACGTGACCACGGTGGGAGCGCCCGCTCCCTTCAACACGCCGTGGTGCCCGTTTTGGGACCGGTCGCGGGTGTCTCCGTCGGCGAAGGTGTAGTAGGCGAGGAGGCCGGGCTCCCGTCCCCCCAACCGACGGTATACGTTGGCCTGGATCGCCTCCGGACTGCGACAGACGTTCCAGATCCGAACCTCGTCGAGGTCCCCCTCTAGTTTGTCTGACGTCGGGATTTTTCCGAACACACCATGGCCGCTACGGTGGCTCCGTAGTCCGATCGCGAGTGGGTGACGGCCCTTTAGCGAGCCCTCAAACTGCCCCGCCGCGTCCAGCTCTCCGTTGACGAACACGGACAACTGCCCCCCTGATTCATACGTGCAGGCGACGTGAGTCCACTCACTCTGCGGAATAGTTGCGTTCCCATGGACGGAGTTGTGAGCGGTACCGACTGAGCCATCGCTTGCAAATCCGGCGTACAGCTTCCCCTGATGGACTCGAAGTTCAATCCCATTATGAATAGCATCCTGCCGGCCGGTTCCGTCATCCGAAAGGATCGGCTGATCTTTCCCCACAGAAGCATCGCCTAGATACACCCAAGCTTCTACGGTAAAGGCCGGACCCAGCGCGGAGCTGTCGAGCGTAGGGATCTCGATATAGGGCTTCGCTCTGCCAAACGAGAGCGCGGACTCGCTCTCTGCCGTGCGGACGGCCAGCGCGTACCGGTCGCCCCCCGGCGTGACCGAGTGGACCACCTCCGCCAGCCCGTCGACGTCGATCGGGTGGACCCACGCCTCGAGGGTGACGTCTCCGTCGCGCTCGAAGCGCTCGGGCGTCTCGCTGTGGAGGTACTGCTTCTCGCCGTCGAACACGAACGCCGTCCCGGGCGCGTCCGCCACCCACGAGGGGCAGTGAGCGTTGGTGACGAGCGTCGCCTGGCCGTTCTGTACGGCGCCCTCCGCCCCCTGCAGCTTGGCGACGACGCTCAGCGACCCCTCGCCGAGCGAGTAGCCGCTCGGCGTCACCCGGGCCCGGCCGGCGTCGTAGCGTACGACGAAGACGGTGGAGCCGTCCGGCACGGCGCCGGCGCGGACGGAGATCTCGCGCTGGCCGCTCGGCGTGGCCTCGGTCGTCTTGAACTTGAGGACGACCTCCTCCGTTCGCTTGGCGCTCTCGGTGTCCTCCGGCGGCTCCACGATGAGCAGCGCGTGAGCGGGGACGCGCGTCATCGCGCCGTCCTCGAGCGTGATCGCCGAGCCGCTCAGGGCGCCGTTCCGCGTCGCGACCCTCCCGACCAACTCCCGCTTCATCGCCGTCCCGTTGAGCACCGCTGAGACGGTCTCGGCGTCGCGCGGGACGTCCGGCCAGTGCTCGACGACGCCGGTGCCGGAGTTGCGGATCTCGATCGTGCAGAGGTCGCTGTGCGACCCGTCGGACACAGTGACCGTCGCCCCGTTGTACCCGACGTCGGCCGTCTGCGACGTGAGTCCGATGGCGCCGAGTTTGGCGGAGAGTGCCCACGTGGCACGGGACGTGCGGATGTCGTAATAGGCGGCGAAAAACTGGTCGTTCACCCCCTTGAAGTACATCGACACCCGCCCGATCGCGCTCTCGAACAAGACGGGTGGAGCGTCGGTGTAAGCGAACTGGAGCAGGCCGGAGCGGATCGTCAGCCCTCGGCCGTCGGTGTGGCAATGAACGAGCGGTTGTGGCAACCGCTTCTCGGAGTGGACACGGCGCAGCTCGGAGAGCCTAGAGAGCGCCTGGGTCCGCTCCCTTTCCCAGGCGACGCGTTGGCGTTCGAGCTCGTCGGTCGACTTCCTCGCCGCCGCCTCCTGGTCCCGCCGGAGCTTCTGCGCACGCCTTAGTTCCGAGCGGGCGTTGTCGAGCTTGCCCTGGGCGGCCTTCTTCTCGGCGTGCCACCGGTCCGTGTAGGCTAGCTCTAGGCTGCTGGCCTTGTCATACCAGTGTTTGCTTATTTTGCCAGTACTTGTGACTGTAAGCTTATCGCCATTGAAATCAGGATGCCACCATAGCGTAAGTTTTATATACTCACTGCCCAGATCAACATATTGTATCTCGTCGTCCCAGTTGTGATCATCATCGCCATCTTCTACTCTGTTCACGTTTGCCAGGTTAGAATATCTATCTCCGACACGTAGCTCCTTGCTGGATGGCCAGTGTGTGCTAGGCCAAAACGTGTGGGACAATAGTTTGCCCGCGCCATTTGTTGATATGTCGTCCTGATCGTATATGGTTGCCCTGATGGAGACAGAGTCGAGCCTCTTGATGTCTGAGTCTGCACCATCTATGTCTCCCTGGATGACAGACTCGGCCCTGACGTCGTGCAGCGCGCCTCCCGCTGAGCTCTTTTCCTCGTTGATAAGTCGAATCTGCTCGATAGCTCGACGAATATCGCTGTCGAGCTCAGACAGTCGGTCTTCGTGCCGGCCGATCTCCGCCAGCGTCTCCTCAATGTGGCTGACGTCCGCCGTGCGGGCCGCCAGCACCGGCATCGGGATCTCACGTAGCGACGCAGGCTTCTCTGCGCTGGAAGCCGGCGTCGGTTCAGAATCCGGTCGCACGACGCTCGCGTCGCGCTGAGCCCGCTTCTCTGTCAGCCGCGTGTCGAGGTCGGCAGGCAGCCCCTCCATCTCTGCCTGCGACTGCAACGCGGAGCTGCCCATCCGCATCAGGTCGTGGCTCAGGAGCACCTCGACGCTCCCAGGTTCGTGCGGCCACCCATCGGAGCTCCCGCTTTCGGTGACGGTCCAGGGCTCGCCGCCAAGGTCGTGCTCGGGATAGAACTTGACGACGGTGTCCTCGTCGGTGACGGCCACGTAGCCGATCAGCGGCTTGGGGGGCTCGTCGGCGCCGCTCGTGAGCGCCATGTCGCGCGCGTCGATCTGGCGGTCGCGATGGCCCGCGTACAGCTTGAAGCTTTTGCCGCTCTGGTCGGCGTGTTGGTAGAAGGTCGCCGAACGCTGCTTGTTCACGTACGCGATCTGGTCGCGGAGCGCATCGCGTTCGGCCTGCTTCCTCTCTAGGTCCTCGATCTCGTCCTCCAGCGCCCCCATCTGCTCGGCTGTGATCGGCGTCTTCGGCGGGCCGCTCTCGCCGGTGTGCTTGCGATCGGCTTTGTGCTGCTTCTTTTCCGCCTCCGAGGCGATCTCAGTCAGGGTCCCATCGCGCGTGACGGCGAGGTCGACGGCGGCCACGTAGCTCGGCGCGCCCTCAGCGTCTCCAGTCGCCCGGGTCGCTGCACAGAGTAAGACGCGCGCGTGCTGCTTGACCGTCTTGCCCACGTCCTCGGTCGGGAGCTGCTCCTGCTCGTAGTACAGCTCCGCCGCCAGCCCGGCGCCGGCCGTGCGCCCCTCGAGCGTGAAGCGGATGTCTTTCAGGTCCTGCGTGTCGAAGAAGCCGTCCCCGTCGCGCGCGCAGTTGACCGAGCGGACCTCGTCGGTCTCGGCGTCGAAGGCGAAGATCTGCCAGCGCTGCTCGTCGGTCCGGATCGTCGGCAGGAGGAGCACGCTCACGTTGCCTGGCGTCAGGCTGCCCACGAAGTCGACCTCCTTGGTCGGCTCGTAGAACGGGTTGCCGGTCATGTCCTTGGCGCCGAGCGAGTCCTTCGAGGACGCTGGCCGCGTCCGGTTCCGGCTGCGGCGGTAGCGGACCTCGCGGGTGCGCTTGAGCTCGGCGCCCGCCAGCACGTAGCGGTCGACGAGGAGGGTCCGGTCGACGAGGGGGACCGGGGCGCCGGCGTCGTCCGCCAACCGACCGTCGGTGCCAGCGGTCGCGCCGCCGTCCTCGCGCTTGTGGAGCGGATGTAGGCTCTCGTCGTCGCTCCCGATCGCCTGGCGGAACAGGTAGACGTGCTTGCCGTCGCTGAGGACCTGGAACGGGGCGTCAGCCGTGAGCCTCGCCGTCGACGAGAGGAACGGGTCCAACTCATCGTTCGGGACACTCCCGGCCGCGACCTCCTCCGTCGTGCTGTCCTTGACGGCCGGCATCTTGACCGGGTCGAGCACGGCGAACCCGGCCTGCTCGATCTCGCTCGGGAACGCGACCGGCTTCGGGTTGGCGAGCCAGAAGTTGGCGTCGATCTCGCTGGCGTCGTCTCCGCCCTGCGCCATGTCGCCTTGAGCCAAGTCGAGGACGCTGTAATAGATCCGGCGCTGGTCGTCCATGGCAAACGCCACGACGGTACCCCGGTGGTTGGCCAGCGCACTGTGCTTGTAGGGCTTGTCTCCGTAGGTATGGACGAGGCTCCGTTCGAGGGTCGAGTTCATCGATGAAAGCGTTGGGCTAGAGGCGAAAGGAGCCAGCAGCGGCCGAGATCGAGCGTATGACGGTTGGGCAACATGGCCCTGGCGTGGTGCGAGGGCCGACACGGCCTGGAGGCCACTTACGTGCTCTCTAGCCGCCTACGCAGGGGATCAGTAGGGGAGGTCCGGAAAGATGGAGCGAGGCGCGCCGAAGTCGTCGACGTAAGGGGAGTAGTCGGGCACGTCGGAGATGCAGTACTGCCCCTCCTCCTCTGCTCCTCTCTGGACACCTTCTCCGCTCTCGACGCTCCAGGACCCGTTCGCACGGCGGAGCAGGAGTTGGACCGTCGCGTCGAAGCCGCAGTAGTCGGGGTCGGTGTCGTAGATGAACTCCCCGTTGGGACGGCGGAACTCGGCCTCCAGAAACGCCCAGTCCCCCGACTGGCGGAGCCAGGGGTCTTGGAAAGCGACCTCACCGGGGAGCCCGCTCTTCCGGACCTCCGCCCGAGCGATGTCCAGGATCGTGGAGAGCTCGGGAGAGCCCTGCTCCGACTCAGAGCCCATGGATACCGGGGGCGCCTTGGCGCCGGGGGGGCATGCCGACGCGGTCCGGGCGTAGACGGCCCCGCCGTCGTCGCTGACCAACGCGAGAACTGGGCCGGAGAGCACGGCGGCGTAGCGACTCTCGCCAACGACGAGGTCTCCGCCCTCAGCGGCGTAGTCCCCGGACAGGCCCGGCCGGCCGTCGATGTAAGTGTTGAACCGGTCCCCCTCGAAGCTGACCTCGGTGTCGAGCAGCGACGGGCCGTCGCAGTAGAGCCAGCTGCCCTCGAGGTCGGCCGACGAGAACGTGGCCGGGGCGGGGGTCGAGGCGGCCACGCCAGAGACCGAGGCGTCGACGTCGGGCGGGGGGTCGGAGGCGCAGGCGGCGAAGACGAGGAGTGACGAGAGGGCGAGTGCGAGGCGCAAGTGCGTGAGGGGTAGGGACCTGGATCTCGACTGTACAGCAGCTATACGCTCCAACAGCGAACGACAGATGGGCTGCCACGAGGCCGTCATCTCGTCCGCTCCGATTTCCTTACGTAGGCCCAGGTTATTCGTGACCGTCTCCGCCGGGGACTGCTGGCCGTAGCCGCCGCCCTGAGGTGGGCTGTAGCCGCCAGCGGGCGGCGTATTGCAGGGGGGCTGGTGGCCCGGGGCGCCGGGCGGTGTCGGATCGTCGGGAGTAGACATTGGGTGAGCCGATCGTTAGTGGAGAGGGTGGGCCTGTCGCTGGTGCGTTCGGCGGGGAGCGCCGCCCCTCGGCCGGATGCCATTTGGGTCCTCATGCTGTAAGCGGAATACGACGTCGAGAACGGCCATCACCCCCCAAGTTTTTTTTGGTCGCCCAGTGGCGCTCACCAACCGGCCGCGCCACGGTCGGGGCGTGGGCGGCGTGCGTATTAGGTTTCACCGCCGACCCTTACCACTCCATGGCCGCCCCCTCGCTCGCCGATGGCCTGCCGCCGTCGGGATCCTTCTCTGACACCGTGTACGCCGAGCTGTGCCGGTTGTCGAGTCGAGAGCTCGCCCGGGAGCACGACCCCGTCACGATCTCGACGGCGGGGCTCGTCCACGAGGCCTATCTGAAGTTGTCGGGCGCCGAGGGGTTTACGGATCGGGCGCATTTCCGGGCGGTCGCGGCGCGGGCCATGCGCCAAATCCTCACCGACCGGGCCCGCGCCCGCCTCGCGGTGAAGCGGGGCGGCGGCGAGCGCCCGCTCACCTACGTGGACCACCTCGTCGCGGGGGAGGAGGTGAGCGCGAACGTCATCGCCGTCCACGAGGCCCTCGACACGCTCACCGAGCGTGACCCCCGCCTGGCGGCGCTCGTCGAGCTTCGCTTCTTCGGCGGGCTCGACGTCGCGGATGTCGCGGACGTCCTCGGCGTGTCAACGCGCACCGCCACCCGGGACTGGGCGCGCGCGAAGGGCCATCTCCGGTCGATCATGGACGCGTCATGACTCCTGCCCCCCCTGGTTGGGTAGAGATCGACGGCGCTCTCGCCTGCGCGCTCGACCTCGACGGCCCCTCGCGCGAGGGATATCTACGAGATCTCGAGCCCGCCCTCCGGGACGCCCTCGAGCCGGTCCTCCGCGCGGCTCTCGCCGAGGACCCCGTCCTCGATCACCCGCCGACCCTCAGCGGCTTCCCGAAGACGGGAGAGGAGCACGGCGTCAAGGAGGGCGCGCGGATCGGGCCCTACCGGATCGAGGGGCTCGTGGGCGAGGGCGGGATGGGCCGCGTCTACCGGGCCCGCCGGGCGGACGGCGTGTTCGACCAGACCGTCGCCGTCAAAATCGTACGCCAATCGCTGGCATTGGCGGGGTCGAACGTGAGCGCCCGGCTCCGCCGCGAGCGCGACCTCCTCGCGACGCTCGACCACCCCGGCATCTCCCGTCTGATCGACGGCGGAGAGACGGACGACGGCGTGCCGTACATCGTCCTGGAGTTTGTTGAGGGGGTGCCGATCACGGACTGGGTCCGGGAGCACGGGCTCGACATCCGGGAGCGAGCGCGGCTCATGGCGGAGGTGGCCCGGGCCGTCGACCACGCGCACCGTCGGTTCGTAATCCACCGCGACCTCAAACCATCGAACGTCCTCGTGGCCGACCGCGACGGGGGCGCCCGACCGGTGGTCCTCGACTTCGGCATCGCGAAGTTGATCGATGAGGCGGAGAGCGCGACGGGGGTGTTCCCTCTGACGCAGACCGGCATGCGCCTGCTGACGCCGGCCTACGCGGCCCCCGAGCTCTACGAGCCGGCCGCGACCGTCACGACGGCGGCAGACGTGTATGGGCTCGGCGCACTCCTCTACGAGACCCTCACGGGATCTCGTCCCCATGACGACGCCCCTCGACACGGTCCCCCGACGACCGAGCCGACGCGCCCGTCCCGGTTGGCGATGGGCGCGGGCGGTGCGCGAGGCGGTGCCGACCGCCAGTCGCGCGTGCTCCGCGGTGACCTCGACACCATCTGTCTCAAAGCGCTCCATCCTGAGCCGTCCCGGCGGTACGCGAGGGCGGCGGATCTCGCAGAGGACCTCGAACGCTACCTCGACGGACGGCCCATCGTGGCTCGCCGCGACGCGATCGGGTACGTCGCTGGGCGGTTCGTGCGCCGCCATCGGGCCGCCGTGGGCGCCGCATTCGTAGCGCTCGCTGCGCTCGTAGGCGGTCTCGGGGTGGCGCTCGTGGCGCTCCAGAACGAGCGAGCGGCCCGGGCGGACTCGGAGGCCGCGACGTCCCGCGCCGAGGAGGCCGCTACCCTCCTCGCTGGGGTGTTCGCCGCCGCCGACCCTGAACCGGTCGTGGGTCGGGCGGTCTCGGCCCGCGAGGCGCTCGACGCGAGCCTCAGTCGCGTCTTGTCCATCGAATCCGACCCGCTCCGGGCGTACCTCCTCCGCGTCGTCGGGCGGGCGTATATCCAGATGGGCGACCCCTACGGCGCGGACTCCCTGCTCGAGCGGTCACTCGCCGCTTACGGCGAGGCCGACACGTCGCCCGAGGCCGGCGACGCCCGGATCGGTCTCGCGTCGACGCGGCTGGCTTTGGGCGACCCGGCCCGCGC
>NZ_JBARYR010000758.1:0-7163 GCF_049648075.1 Rubrivirga sp.
GGTCCAGGGCGACCTCTTGGGAGACGAGGTCGCCCTGGCGGCGACCGGCCAGTCCCAAGAGGCCCCAGGTGTCGCGGACACCGCTCGTGTGGTGGAGGAGGTGGCGTAGGGTGACGGGCTGGCCGACGCGGAATCCCGGGACGTGCGTCGCGACCTGGTCGTCGAGCGCGAGCTGCCCTCGGTCGGCGAGCACGGCGATGGCGAACGCCGTGAACTGTTTGCCGACCGAGCCGGTGCTGAGCACGGTCTCGGGCGTGATCGGTACGCCGTGCTCCAGGTTGGCCGACCCGTACCCGTTCTCGAACACGACCTGGCCGTCCTGGATGACGGCCACGGCCAGACCCGGCGACCGCTCGTCGAAGCCGGCGAACAGCTGGTCGACGGCCCTTTCCGGCGTCGTGGCGACGGGCTCGGCGCGGACGAGGCGCATGACGTAGCGTCCCTCCTCACCTCCGAACGGGGTCACAGTCAGCGTGTAGGCACCCGCGGTCTCCGTCGAGAATCGAAACGGCTCTGGACCCCGTGCCGGCCGGTCGAACGACTGGATACGCTCGCCGTCGGGTCCCGCGAGCGTGATCTCCACGTCGACCGAGATCTGATCGACCGCACCCAGCACGAACTGGCCCGCGTCGAGGTCGAGCGCGTACGCGTGGGCGTCGCCCGCGGCGAGCGTTCGCTCCACGGGTTCGCCTTGCTGGAGCAATTGCTGGGCGGAGACAGTGGAAGCGAGGGCGAGGAGCGTTGCGACGACGAGTAAGGGGCGCATCATGATCTCAGGAGGGAGCGGTACCAGAAGACGAGCCGAGTGCTGGCGAGCGGTGCCGACCAGGAACGGGGCCGAACACCCGGTACCTGTCAAAGGGCATGCCCGCAAGCTGAACCGTCCGTTTCAGCGCCTCGGGCGCGATTCGCATGTGCGCCTGCGCACACCCGATGTGCGCAGGCGCGCGCCAGTGACTTCCAGGTACGTCGCGGCGAACGAGGGGTGGTCTGTCACCTGGACTCGGCAATCCGCTTCACGTTGGCGATCGATCCAAGCTCGGTGACTCGAGTCCGGTATCTGCGCCACGCTCGTCGGCCATCGCCGTTCACCCCTCGACGCGGACGGAAAGCAGCTTCGAGGGGACGGCGTCCGCTTCCGGCGCGTACGCGTGCGGCTCGGCGCTGTGGAACGTGAGCGACTCGCCCGTCTCGAGAACGTAGCTCTCCGGCCCGACGTCGACGCGCACCCGGCCGTCGATCACGTAGACGAACTCCTCGCCTGGATGAGTCCGGAGTTCGCTCGGTCCGTAGAGCTCCAGGATCGTCGGCATCACTCGGCCGTCCGGCAGGCGGCTCTTCAGGATGTTGAGGGGCACGACGGCCTCCCCCGATGCGACGGCTCGTTGCCGCGCGTGCGTGTCGATCGGGCCGTCGGCCCCCTCGAGCGGCCCGGCTCCGAAGTCCGTCATGTCGTACCAAAGGTCGTCCTTTGCGTGGTGGACGCGGGCGACGCTCGCCTCCACGACGTCGCCCGCGATCAAGGGCTCGAGGTGGAGCCCGAGCGCTGAGCACACCCTGAGGATCGTGGTGGGATTGGTGCCCCGGCCCTGCTCCAGGCGCACGACCGAGTTCTTGCTGATCCCCGCCTCGTCGGCCAGGTCGCGGATCGACGTCCCCCTTGCCAAACGTACGCGGCGGAGACGGCCGCCGAGCATCACCGGGTCGGTGCCAGCGAGCACCGTCCCGATGTGAGCGAGACGGTCGAGAAGGGCGCGGTCGTCGGGTGTGGGCATGGGGCAATGTAAATGCCCGCCTCGCGCTGACTGCGTAACTATACTGGTACTGTACCAACACAGTGTTAGTACCTCCGTCCCTTCTAGTGCCCCTTTTCTCATGCTTCGTAGTTCCGTCCTCATCCTAGCGCTCCTTGCCGGATGCGCGAGCGCGCCTCGCAGCCAGCCGCCTGCACCCTCCGCTCCGGAGTCGACCTACGACCCCTCGTCGTGGAACCGAGAGCTGTTTTCGACCGATTCGAGCTTCGCTCGGCGGATGTCGGAATCCGATCAGCCCATCCGCATCGGCGCGTTCCCTGTGCCCCCTTACAACACGCCAGGCAACGCCAGCTCGAGCGTCGAGGTCGAAGTGGACAGTCATCCGTTAGGCGGAGCCTTTACGCTCGTTGCACGGAACGACGAGACGGAGGTCTACTTCCAGGGTCTGAGCTCCGACGCCTCAAACGCCGTGCTGGTGACCGTGCTCGTCATAGGGGGCGAGCCCAGCGACACCTTCGTGAGTTCGCGGAACCACCCGGTCTACCTCTCTGAGGGCCGGATCGCCGCGCCCGGCGCCCGCATCGACTGGCTCTCGCTCGCTTTCCCCGACGCTCCGGATCGCCTGGTCGTCAACACCCGCGTGTTCGACCTCACGTTCGGCCGGACGGTCATCGTCGCGCCGCTGGCCGACGGCACTCTCCGCTTCCTCCAAGTCGACACGCCCCCGTTCACGGTGGGAGACGATCTCGGTGCCTTCGGGGATCTCCTCGTGCCGCATCTCCAGACGCCCGCAGTGCGCGAGTTCTTAGACGCGGTGGTGCCACGAGTGGCAGAATCGCGGTAGCTCTGTAGCGAATCACAAGGGTCGGGTGAGCCGGCCTCCAAGTGGCCAGGTAAGCGTCGCGCCCAGGTGGGGGCGGGCGCGATGAGCATCGACCATTGTCGCAGACTCACACCCTCACTACGATTTCGATGGCGACAAGGGCGGAGTTATCGGCCTGTGTTAGTTTATTAGCACCTCCTCAGTCGTGAACTCTGATGCTGCGTGCGCTCTTCGTCGCTTTGGCCTTGATCATCGGCGCACAGGCGCAAGCTCAGACGCTTGCGGACGGGCTTCGTTCTTTCGCTCATCCCCTTGCAGCCGACCCCGAACAGGTCTCGTCTGACCTCGAGGCCGTCCTGGACGCTACTGCCCACGCGCGAGTTGTAGGGCTTGGCGAACCGACCCACGGGACAACTGAGGTCTTCCGCCTCAAAGGACAGGTCATCCGCAAGCTGGTCGAGGAGGGAAGGGTCCGACATCTCGTCTTCGAGATGTCAGTCGGGGAGGGGGCCGACCTGGATGAGTTTGTCGCAGGACGGCGCGACGATCTCGATGAGATCCGCCGTGGACTTCCGCTCTGGATGTTCAAGGCCGATGCGTTCGCAGACCTCCTCGAGTGGCTCCGAGACTACAATGAGTTGACAAGCGAGCCGGTACGGATCTACGGCATGGAGGCTCAATACGCCGATCGCTCGGTCCGACACGCTCTCGTCTACCTCGCGGACCGGGACCCACATCTCGCGTCAGAGCTGGGGCTCGAGTTTGGCCCAGACCGCGTCGCCAGCGGTACGTCCTCGGCCGAGGACTTCGCGTTTCTCTACGCCCCGGTCTCGGACTCGACGTTTGTCGCCTATCAAAGACTCTTCCTCAAGCTCCGTGCGACCTTCGACACCCGTCGCGACGAGTTCGTCGCCTCGACGGGAGAGCGAGCGTTCGCCGAGGCACGACGCCATGTCGCGGCGGTGGGTCAGTTCACGTCACTCGCACTTCTTGAGGACCCCCGCGCACAAGCTCAGCTTCGCGACTATGTCATGGCCGTCAACGTCGATGCGGTCGTCGACCTGGCCGACGACGAGGACCGTGTCGTCGTGTGGGGCCACAACGAGCATATCTGGAAGCGAGAGGGGAACGGTGGGTACGACGTGCTCGGTCGTCAACTCGGTCGCTGGTTCGGCGAGGACTACTACGCGATCGGGTTCGACTATGGCTCGGGCTCCTACCGTGCACCAGGTGCTAGCGGATGGGTCCATGCGGTCGGCTCGCCTCAGTCGGATTCGTTCACAGCGGCGCTCGCTCAAGCCGGTGGGCACGACCTGTTTCTCGATCTGCGCGGCGCGCTACAGACCCCAGAGGGATCAGAGGCTCTCCAAGGGGTGGTGACTGTCCGAGCGAGCGCAGGGGGCTACGTGCCGACCCGTGATGGAGAACAGATCTACGATCAGACCATCACGCTTGCGGATCGCTACGACGGGTTGCTGTTCGTCGCGACGACCACGCCGACGGTTTTGGTCGGGCCCGCCGCCGCCGCTCCCACCTCCATTCCTGACTCGGCGCGCGCGGTCATCGATTCAGTCTTCGCGTTGATCCGGGAGAACTCGCTGCACCGCGAAGGAGCGGACTGGGCTCGAATTGGAGCCGATTTTAGCACTGAAGTAGATAGTGCGAGTACCGTCTCTGCAGCGCTCGATGCCTTTCGAGGCGTATTCGAGTCCTTGGACGATGTCCATAGCGCGATCTTCCATTCAGGCCAGCGCATCGGGTACTACCGGGGGCCGATTCCATCCGAGCTCCGCGATGTGCCGGCCCTCATTCGACTCTCCGCCGAACGCTCGGGGAAGCCGATGGGGCGCCTGCTTCCGGGTGGCGTGGGCTACATCTCGGTCCCCTCGTACGCTTCTCAGGACCGTGCGTCGGTCAACGAGGCGGCACAAGCACTCCGCGACGTTGTGTGCGACTTGGCACCTGACGTCGACCTTGGCTGGGTTGTAGACCTCCGGGTCAACGAGGGCGGCAATGTTTATCCGATGCTCTCCGGTCTAGGAGACCTCCTCGGCGATGGCGTCGCGGCGCGATCTGTCGGGGCCGATGGAGTTGCTCAGGTAGACTGGGCGATTCGTGAGGGCGTCTTGTACCTCGGAGATCACCAGACGGCGACGGTCGAACGTCGCTGCCTCAGCACCGGTGGACCCGTCGCAGTGCTCGTCGGACCGGCGACTCTCAGTTCCGGTCAACTCGTGGCCGTCGCCTTCGCGGGATGGGACCGCGCTCGACTTTTCGGCGATCCTACGGCGGACGGATACGCGACTGCGAACCAGTGGTATCAGGTCACGTCAGAACTCGCGCTCAATCTCTCTGTCTCGTACTTCGCCGACCGCTCGGGCTTTGTTCACAGGGGAGTCGTGCTACCCGATGAGGAGGTACCAGGCGAGTGGGTCCTGGACGATCCCGAGGCGGACCCCGTTGTGCAGCGGGCGGTCAGGTGGATGTCGCAGGATTAGGGGTTCGACAATCGACGGGACCGTATTGCACGGTTGGCAGGGGGCACTCATCGGTTAGGTTCCCCATGGGCACGCTGCACGCTGTCTTTAGACCTCTCCGGACCGGCTGATTCACAACTCTCGGCGTGGCGGTGTCCCGGTCTCACAATCCCTACAGAGCCTAGGAGAGGACGTCCGTGGTCGGATACCGGACAACCTTGCGCGTCTACTTGTCGAACCCCGGGACCATGACCCGGTCGTACGACGCCACGAAATGGGCGCCGTCTAGCTCGAGGTAGACGTAGCGGTCGTCGAACACCTCGTGGTAGAGGTGGAACGAGGGGCCGTGGGCGACGGTGGCCTTCGTCGACATGGATCGTCGGGCGGGGGGTCAGAGGCGGACAACCTCGACGGGTCCGTCGTAGCGGTCGAGGTCGGGGTCGGTGGTGTAGACGGTCCGGGCGCCCACGTCGAGGAGCGAGCTCAGAGTGATGGAGTCGGCCATCGCGAGCCCGTTGCCGTGCCCCAGCCGGACGGCGCGGCGGAGCCGGTCGGCGCCCTCGAGCTCGTCGAGCCACACGACGCGGCACGTGGTGGGGAGCGCGGCGACGAGTGCCTCCGTAGGCTCGCGCTCGAGGTGCCCCTTGAGACCGAGGCGGTCGAGCTCGAAGAGCGTGACGCACGACGCGGTGCCAACGGACCGCCGAGCCCGGACATCGCCCCAGGCGGCGACGGCGCGAGGATCGGCCTGGAGGAGCCGGACAAAGAAGCCCGTATCGAATCCGACGACGGGAAGGCGATGAGCCGGAGAAGCAGCTTCAGCCGGAGTGGGCGGCGTGGTCTCCATACCTAGAGGCCCAACGCGTCGTCGGACCGGTCGGCCCCCGCGCGCATCGAGTCGAGGGCCTGGTCGACGTCGCCCGCCACGGTCGTCGTACCGATGAGTCCGTCGACGACCTCGAAGGCTCGGCGGCGTCGCTCACCGGCCAGGTGGGCGGCGAGCGCCTCGGCGACGACGGCCGAGACGGAGCGGTCGGTGTCGGCGGCGAGGCGGCGGGTGTCGGTCGCGACGGGGTCGGGGACGGTGACGGTGAGGCGCATGGGAGTGCGTGGGGAGTGTGCGGTTCGAAGGTACGCTACGGAGAACTGGTTTGGTATGCGCCGCGAGTGCGCGCGGCCCGTCGCAGTACCAGGGCGTCGACTGGAATCCTGGCGCCCGATACGTGTAGAGTATCGGGCGCTAGAGTCACTGGACGAACACGACATGATGTGTCTTGCGGTCGCTTCCGATAACCACAAGTTATGGGAAGCCGACTTGACGACCGAGACCTATCTTTAGCTCGCTGGCTCTGAGCAAGAGTGGCGCGAAACTGCAATAACAGACGTCCAATGCCCGACCCCTCCTGCGACCGCTGCGCCGCCAGCACTCGGACCGAGTACTACATGATCGAGGACGACTTGTGGGCCGCGGCCGCGCCGAACGACGAGCGGGCCTTGTGCTTGGGCTGCGTCGAGGACGCGATCGGACGACGCCTCACGCCGAACGACTTCCAGGACGCCCCGGTCAACCGGTGGCC
The DNA here is from genome assembly GCF_049648075.1 of Rubrivirga sp. Taxonomy (GTDB): domain Bacteria; phylum Bacteroidota; class Rhodothermia; order Rhodothermales; family Rubricoccaceae; genus Rubrivirga. The sequence continues at coordinate 6,632 of NZ_JBARYR010000758.1, forward strand.
CGTGATGAAGCCGGACGCACGGCAGCGGTCGCACCTCTTGGGTGTGCCGGGGTTCGTGCTCTCGGACGCCGACATCCCGCGCTCCTGGAGCCCACGCTTTCTCGACCGGCTCGGGCTCGGCCGCCGCTACGCCTACTGGATCAATGACCCCGAGCGGGCGAACCCAACGGAGCCTGTATGAGTGAGGTCGTTCTCCGCCACGACGGCGCGCTGCCGGCCGCCCTCGAGGCCGACGCGGCCTCGGCCAAACGGTTCGCTGAGGCCGCTAGATCTGACGCCACCCTCAAAGCCTACAGGTCTGACTGGACCGACTTCCAGGCGTGGTGCCGCTCGCGCGGCGCGTCCTCGATGCCGGCGACGCCCGAGACGGTGTCCTTATACATAGCGAGCCGCGCCCAAGCGGGTCCCGAGGGCGACGACGGACGACCGACGGCGCCGCTCAAGGTGGCGACGCTCAAGCGTCGACTCGCGGCCATCAGCCAGGCGCACAAGCTGGCGGGGCTCGAGAGCCCGGCGCTCCGATCACGGGAGC
>NZ_JBARYR010000759.1:0-9583 GCF_049648075.1 Rubrivirga sp.
TCCCAGGGCAGACGCCGGGCGAGATCACGGACAAGCTCCGGGCGCACGTCGAAAAGCACGTCCCGGACACGATGACCTTGACGTTCCGCAACCTGCACGGCGGTCATGGCGTGATCGTGGACCGCGATGCGCCGGCGATGCAGGCGGCGGCCACCGCCCTCGAGGGCGTGTTCGGCGAGCGCCCGCACTTTACGCGCGAGGGCGGCTCGATCCCCATCGTCGCCGACTTCAAGAAGATCTTGGGCCTGGACACCGTCCTGATGGGCTTCGGTCTGGACTCGGACTCGATCCACAGCCCGAACGAGCGGTTCGGCCTCGACCGGTTCCACCAAGGCATCGAGGCCTCGATCCGGTTTATGGACGCGTTTGCCGAGGGAGAGGCATGAGGGAAGGGGTAAGGGGCAAGAGGGGTGCGGCGAGGGAATGGCTTTCGCCCCTTGCCCTATGCCTCTTGCCGCTTGCCCTTCTCGCCTGCACCGCCGAGCCCAACGCGCCCGCGGTCACGCCGTCCTCGGACACGCTCGCCGTTCCGGCCGTCCTCGAGGACGCACTCGACCGGCTCGGCGTGGAGGGCGAGGTGCTGGACGCCGAGGGCGAGACCTACGCGATGGTCGCCCTCCCCGGCGTCACGCTGCAATGGGCCGACGCCCGCGGCACGGTCCTCAACCACATCTTGGGTCCCGTCGCCGACGGCGGGACAGCGGGCTCGCACTTCCACCCGCGCGCATCGAGCCCGGCGTTCGGGATGATGCCGCCGGGGACCGTCACGCGCCAGCAGTACGCCGACCCGCGCCTGCTGATGGTAATGAACGGGGCCTTTTTCGAGACGCCCGGTCGGCCGTCGACCCGACTCGCGTTTCCGATCTCGGAGAACGGGATCGTCGTGTCGGGCGGCAGCAGCCCGGCCGGTCCGGGACAGCCCGGCGCCGACGGCCAACGGTGGAGCCGGCCGCTGCGCGCCCTCGCCCTCGATGGCAGCACCTTCCGCGTGGCGACGTACGACCCAGAGACGGGCGCCCCGCTCGGCGTCGACCCGTTCGAGGAGGGCGTCGTGAGCTACGCGCCGTCGGCGCACCCGACGCGGACGCCCAACCGCTTCCACATCTTGGGTCCCATCGAGGCCGACTCGTCCGGCGCCTCGAGGACGATGCTGATCGGGACCAGCGACGGGTCCGCTCCCATCGACTCGCTCTCGGCGCTGTTGGCTCGGCTGGGCGTGGCCGAAGAGCACCAGATCGCCCTCGATGGCGGCGCGTCGGTCCACGTCTGGAACCGCCGCGCGGGGACGTTGGCTCGGCCGACCGCGGCCGGCGGCAACGACCCGCAACACCTGCCCCACTTCCTCACGCTCCGGCTCCGCTAGCGTCCTCGGGGGTGACGGGCCGCACCGAGACGTGTACGCCGCGTCCTCGAGGTCGAAGGGCCACGGCTCTACTCCGATTCCCCACCCCAGCATGTCCCCCCTCTTCGCCGACTTCGACCTCGAGGCCCAGGCCACACGCCAGATGCTCGCTGCCGTCCCGTGGGAGCACGCCGACTGGAAGCCGCACGAGAAGTCGATGTCGCTGGGCGCTCTCGCGCTCCACGTCGCGAGTCTCCCGACGATGGCTGTTCAGACCATGACGACCGACGGCCTCGACCTGGCGACGCCCCGCCCGCCGCGGCCCGAGATCACGTCGACGGACGACCTAGTCGCGATGTGGGACGAGAAGACGGCCGAAGTCCGCGCGCTCCTCGAGGACGCGAGCGAAGCCGACCTCGAGGCCGACTGGTCGCTCGCGATGGGCGGCAAGACGTTGTCCACCGACCCTCGCCACGTCGTCGTGCGGCGCTGGATGCTGAGCCACATCGCGCACCACCGCGGCCAGCTCTCGGTCTACCTCCGCCTGCTCGACGCGTTCGTCCCCGGCACCTACGGCCCGTCCGCCGACGACCGCCGGTTGCCGGGTGAATAGCGAGCGCCCTGACCCTCGAGGTCGAACGGCGCCGGCGACACGGCGTTCGACCGAGTCCCCACCACGGACATCATGCGCGTCACGCTCGCCCTCGCCTTCGCGGTCTCCATCACCGCCTGCCAGATGGACGGCGCCGAGCCTGACGCCTCGGCCTCCAAGACGTCCGCCGACGTCGTCTCGACGGTGAGCGCGCCGGACACGGTGTCGACAGTCGGCGACGACCGCGTGCCGTCCGACGAAGAAGCCGAGGCCAACCGCTATCGAGGACGAGGCCGCGACCTGATCGGCGCGGACACGACGGGCCAGGCCGACGCCCAGCGCGCCAACACCGAAACGCTCGCCGACCTCGACTCGACGCGCGACTGGTCCTCACGCCTTCAGCTTCCGTTGGGAGGAGACGTCGAGGGACCGAGCGTCGCCAAGCTCCAGGTCCTGCTCGACCGCGCCGGGTTCTCTCCGGGCCAGATCGACGGGCGCTGGGGTGACAACACCGAGCTCGCGTTGGTCTGGTTTCAGCGCTCCGCCAACCTCGAGGCGACGACGGTCGCCAACGAAGCGACGGTCCGAGCCCTGGCCGAGCGCGCCGGCCAGCCGAGCGAGTTGGTCACGACCCACGTCTTGACCGAGGACGACGTTGCCGGCCCGTTCGTCGAGATCCCAGACGACGTCTACGAGAAGGCCGAGCTCGACCGGTTGGGGTTCGAGTCGCTGTCCGAAAAGCTCGGCGAGCGGTTCCACGCCGCGCCGTCGTTCCTGGCCCAGCTCAACGGCGGCGTCGCGCTCGACAGCCTGGCGGCCGGCGACACCCTCCGCGTACCCAACGTCGCGGGTGCGCCCGGCCTCGAGGGCGAGGTCTCGCGCCTGGTGATCTCGGGCGAGGCCGGCTACCTCCACGCGCTCGCGGCCAACGGCGACGTCCTGTTCCACGCGCCCGTCACCGTCGGCTCGAGCTACGACCCGTCGCCCCAAGGCAGCTTCGAGGTCGAGAGCGTGACGCGCGATCCGTGGTGGCACTACCAGCCGTCCATCTTGGAGGGCGTCCCGGATGACGAGGAAGAGGCGCACCTGCCGCCCGGTCCGAACAACGCCGTCGGCCTGGTCTGGATGGCGTTGTCGAAGGAGCACTACGGCATCCACGGCACGCGCGCGCCGGGCACGATCGGCTACGCGTCGTCGGCGGGCTGCGTGCGGCTGACCAACTGGGACGTGCTCCGGCTGGCGGGCATGGTCGAAGGCGGGACGCCGGTCCGGTTCCGCGACATGTCCTCGAGGTCGTAGCCTGCGGAGGTGCGGAGGTGCTCGCGTCCTCGAGGGCGCGTGTGTTCGACCTCGAGGGCTATGGGCCTCGACCGTCCCAGGGCGCCGTTGCGCGCAACGGTGTCTTCCCTGTCGGCCTCGAGGGCGATCCGGTCTCGAGGACGGCGTGAGCACCGAGACCTCCCGCGCAATCAATGGCGACCTCGAGGACGCCTACTCGCCCGTCAGCAACGGGTAGGGGTTGACGGTCTCGCCGTCCCAAAAGTCCGCCGGGTCGTCGACGGTCCAAATCGCGAAGTGCAAGTGCGTGCTCTCCGGCACCGCGTTGCCGGTGTCGCCGACGGTCCCGATGGGATCGCCCTGCTGCAACACGTCGCCATCCTCGAGGCCGTCCGCATACGCGTCGAGGTGCGCGTAGTAGTAGACCGTCCGGTCATCCGTACCGAGGACGTAGGCCGTGATCCCGCCTTTGTCGCTCGTGAATAGCCTCACGACTCGGCCCGGCGCCGCGGCCACGACCATCCGACCTCGAGGCGCCATGATGTCGATGGCGTCGTGCGATCGGCCCTCGCTCCGCGCCGCTCGGTACGTGTCGACCAGCTCACTCGGCGGCACGCCGACGACGGGAATCAGCAGGCCGCCAGGCTCGACCTCGAGGTCGGAACGAGTGTCGTCGGCCTCGAGAGTGGAACCGGTCGCGTCGAGGTCGGACGAGTCCATTGGCGCCTCGTCGCGTACAGGCACCTCGTCCTCGAGGACGGGAATCTCTATCGCCGTCGAGTCGGGGTCGGCCTCGAGGTCGGTGCCCGACTCGAGCCGGCACGCGGAGAGCAGAACGAGCAGGGCGAGAAGCGCGCGCATGATCCCAGTCTAGCGCCGGGACCGGTCGATGGGTCGGACCAGGCCCTCCTGGACGGTACTCGCGACCAAGATGCCGTTCGCGTCGGTAACGGCGCCGCGTGTAAATGCTCGCGCGCCCGCGGCCGTCGGGGAGTCCATCGCATAGAGCAGCCAGCCGTCGGCGCGGAACGGGCGGTGGAACCAGATGGCGTGGTCGAGCGACGCGGCCTGGATCGTCCCGTCGAAGACCGACTTGCCATGAGGCAGCAGCGACGTCGCGAGCAGGCCCCAGTCGCTCGCGTAGGCCAGGATCGCCTGGTGGACCAACGGGTCGTCCGGCATCGTCCCGTCGGCGCGGAGCCAGGTCGCGGACTGGGCTGGGCGCGGCGACGGGCGAAGCGGGTCGGCCGGGTCCACGGGCCTAAAGTCGATGGGGCGCTCGCGCGTCAGGACCGTCCGAAGCGGCTCGGGCAGGCGGTCCGCGATGCCCGCGGCCAGCTCGCGCTCGGACGTCAGGTCGTCGGGCGCCGGGACCTCGAGGGCGGGCTCCGCCTGGTGGTCCGGCCCGTCCTCGACGCGGTGGAACGAGAGCGAGGCGTTGAAGATGGGTCGCCCGTGCTGGATCGCCGTCACGCGCCGCGTCGAGAACGACCCGCCGTCGCGCAGCTTCTCGACCTCGTAGACGATGGGCGCCTCGATGTCGCCGGGCAGGATAAAGTAGGCGTGCAGCGAGTGGCACTCCCGGCCGTCCTCGACGGAGCGGCCCGCCGCGACGAGAGCTTGGGCGAGCACCTGGCCGCCGAACACACGCGGCGACGCCAACGGCCGGTTGCGCCCTCGGAAGATGTGGACCTCGATCGGTTCGAGGTCGAGGAGGTCGAGGAGGTCGTCGAGGGCGGACATCGTGGCAGGGTTCGAGGCTCCAAGAAACCGCCTCCCCACGCCGATACCGTTCCGTCGAGACCTTTTCACCGACCCACGCTTGCCGGAGGACACGCCGTCGGCTACTCTTTGGCTCGCTCACTCTTTGCTGCCATGAAGCCCCTCTTCGCCTTCGTCCTCGCCATCGCCTTCGTCGCCGGCTGCGCCGACGAGCCCGCAGCACCGGCCGACCCGCCCATCGCGCCGGGCGCCGCCGAGGTCGTGACGGACCCCGAGGAGGACGCCATGACGGACACGTTGATGCTCGACGACGACGTCATGATCGACGACGCCGACCTCGAGGTCGGCGAGGTCGAGGACGTGGACGAGGGCCTCTAGCCGTGTCGCCCTCGAGGCCGCGTCCTCGAGGACGGACGACGTCTGTCATGGATGCGCACCAATGACGTTGTAACTCCGGCGCTGTGGCGTGCGTGACTGAGACAGTCTGCACCCTCGACCATGCCGTTTCGCTGTTTCGCGCTCGCCTCGATTCTCGCGGCTTCCGCATCGGCCCAGGCGCCCGTCGAGTGGGCGCCGAGCACCGAGAGCGTCCGCCTTCTCGTCCCCGAAGCCGACTGGTCGATCGATCTCGAGGTCGCAGACTTCGACTCCGTCGAGGTCTTCAACGTCCCCCTGGTCAACGATGGCAAGCGGCTCTCCGTCGCTCTCATCAGCGCGGGTGACACGCTCCGGGTCGTCCCAGACGCGCCGGGTATTTATCGAGTCAGGCTGGCTCGTGAAGGACGCAGGATAGCGCTCGACTTCACGTTCTGGAGTCCGGCCGAAGCCTCCTTCTCCGATGACCAGATCGGGACCTCGCGGATTGCCGCGCCGGAGGTGTACGAGTTGGTCAACGTCGCCTTTGCGTTGACGCCCACAGGACGAGACACGACGAACGTCCTCGTCTGGCGAAGCGGGCCGTACTACGACCGCGTCCGAGCGCACTTCCTCCCGTTCACAGAGCACCCGGCCATCATCGCCCTCGAGGCCGTACTCCGCGACGACGACTACGTCCCCGTCCGCTCCAACGCGCTCGCCTTCCGCTTCGAGGACGACCGGATCGTCCCGGACACGACGTACGCCTCGCTCGGCCGCGGGCACGCCCGGCTCACGACCCTCCTCCCCGACCTCGAGGCGTTCGCGACGGAGTCCGGCTTCCGAGCCTTCTACGACGAGAACCGCCCGTACTACGTGGAGAGCGTCCGAGACATGGAGGACCTCCTTCCGGTTCACCAAATGTGGACGTGGCTCGAGGCCGAGTTCCCCGCGCGGTCCCAGAGCTACCTCACCGTGTTCTCACCGCTGACCTACGGGACCCACAACGCCATGACGGTCGAGGACGGCGATCACCGCCAGTCCATCGCGTTCATTCCCGGCCCTTCCGTCCTCGAGGACGGCGAGTCGATCGTGGGGACCGGATCGGCGTCGTGGAGGCAGGTCGAGATGAGCCGGATGGCGTTCACGGAGTACGACCACACCTACGTCAACCCCGCGATGGACCCGCACATCCGCGCGATCCAGGACGCGATGCCGGATCTCGACGTGTGGAATCAGATCAGCGTCTATCGGAGCGCCTACGAGACGTTCGCGGAGTACATGACGTGGGCCGTCTTCCTGCTCTACATCGACGACCACTACCCGGCGGAGACCGCAGCCGAGACGCGAGACGGCGTGACCCGGTTTATGGAACGCAACCGGGGCTTCGTCCAGTTCGGCGCCTTCGAGGGCGCCTTGGCGGACCGCTACGCCCGGCGCGCACCGGGCGAGACGGTCGCAGATCTCATCCCCGACCTCGCCGCCTGGATGGCGGACAGGGCAACCGACGAGCAACGCTAACCGGAGGCGTCCTCGAGGACGGATCAGCGCGCCTTCGTCGGGCCGGGCTGCGTTGAGGGCTCGGCGCCCGGACGCGGGTAGTCGGGCGCCTCGGAGCGCGCCTGCGCGGGCACCTCGGGGCGTTGGCCCCGCCGTCCGCGACTGCGGCCCTCGTCGAGGGCGCGGTCGATGTTGTAGGCGGCCGAGATCAGGCCCAGGTGACTGAACGCCTGGGGGAAGTTGCCCAGCGCCTGACCGCTCAGCCCGGTCATCTCGGAGAACAGGCCGAGGTGGTTCGAGTAGCCGAGCATCTTCTCGAACATGACGCGCGCCTTGTCGAGGTACGCCGGATCGATCCGGCCCGCCCGCGCCAAGGCCTCCACGAGCCAGAACGAGCACAGGTTGAACGCGCCCTCCTCCCCGCCGACGCCGTCGTCCACCTCGCCGGTGTTGTAGCGCCAGACCAAGCAGTCGCTCGTCAGGCCGCCCTCTTCGGGCGCCTTGAGCGTCTCCTCCAGCGTCGAGATCATCCGGGGGTCGTTCGGCCCGGTAAAGAAGACCAGCGGCATCAGCAAGTTCGACGCATCGAGGACGTCGCTGCCGAACGACTGGACGAACGCGCCGCGCTCCTCATTCCAGCCCTTCTCCATGATGGCCCTGTAGATCCGGTCGCGCGTCTTGAGCCAGCGCCGCCGCGGCGCCGGGAGCGACCGCTTGTCGGCCAGCCGAAGCCCTCGGTCTAGGGCGACCCAGCACATCAGCTTCGAGTACACGAACTGCTCGCGTTCGCCGCGGACCTCCCAGATCCCCTCGTCCGGCCGGTCCCAGTTGGCACACACCCAGTCCACGTACTTGACGATGTCCTGCCAGAACTCGTACGCGATCGGCGTGCCGTACTTGTCGTACAGGTAGACGGCGTCCAACAACTCGCCGTAGATGTCGAGCTGGAGCTGGCCCGCCGCCCCGTTGCCGACGCGGACCGGCCTCGAACCTTTGTAGCCCTCGAGGTGGTCGAGCTCGAACTCGTCCAAGGTCCGTCGGCCATCGATCCCGTAGACGATCTGGAGCGGGCCGTTCGGGTCATCTGTGATGCCCGACTCGCACCGGTCGCGGAGCCAGCCGATAAACGAGCGGACCTCGGCCGTGAACCCGATCCGCAAGAGACCGTAGAGCGTGAACGCGGCGTCGCGGATCCACGAGTAGCGGTAGTCCCAGTTGCGGTGCCCGCCGATGTTCTCGGGGAGCGACGTCGTGGGCGCGGCGACGATGGCCCCGGTCGGCTCGAAGGTGAGCAGCTTGAGCAGGAGCGCGCTCCGCCGGACGGTCTCGCGCCAGCGACCGGTGTACGTGCATCCCTCGAGCCAGTCGCGCCAGTAGTCGGTCGTAGCTCGGAACAGGTCGTACTCCTCGTCGCGACTGAGCGGCTCCTCCAGGCGCCCGACGGCGTCGAGGTAGCGGAGCTCGAGCGTGACCCGGTCGCCGCGCTCGAGCTCGAGGTCGCGCGTGATGACGGGGTGGTCCGGGTCGGTGTCGTCGACGTAGAGCGTACGGACGGTCGACAGGCCCAACCGCATCGGGCCGCCGTCGGGGCCGCCGGACTCGGCCGTGAACACGGCGCCCTCCTCGGTCAGCTCGACGGCGTGGCGGCTCCGCCCATAGTCAAACCGCGGCGCGACGCGGATCCCGATCTTGATCCGGCCGCGTAGCACCCGGACGTGGCGGATCAAGCGGTGGTAGCCCGCGTCCGGCCCGATGTCGCCGACGGGCATGTAGTCCACGACCTCGGCCGCGCCCTCCTCGCCCGTGAACCGCGTGACGAGCACGTTCGAGTCCGGGAGGTACGTCTGCCGCGTCGCGTAGCTGCCGTCGACCTCGATGCGGAAGTGGCCGCCCTTTTCCGAGTCCAAGATGCCGCCGAACACGGACGGCGAGTCGAAGTGGGGCAGGCACAGCCAGTCCACCGACCCGTTCTTGCCGACGAGCGCGGCGGTCCGCATGTTGCCGATGAGGCCGTAGTCCTCGATCGGAGCGTAGGGGATGGTCAAGGGGCGAGCGCGGTGTGAGCGGGGAAGATCGCGCCGGTCGAGGGCGATGCGCGCCCTCGAGGACGCCTACAAAAAACGGCGGAGATACCCGACCACGGCCTCGACGTCCGGCAGCCGATGGGCCGCGACCGTCTCTCCTTCTCCGACCTTGACGGTCACCGACGGCGTCCGCAGGGCCTGGAGAGCGACGAAGGCGTCCTCGTCCGTCACGTCGTCGCCGAGGTAGACCGGCGTCCGGTCCGGGTGTGCCGAGGCGATTCGCGTCACGGCCGTCCCCTTCGAGACGCCTTCGGCACGGAGCTCGACGACGGCCTTGCCCCAGATCGGCACCAGGCCTTGGGGCACGGCCTCGGTCCAGCCCTCGAGGGCGGCGCGTGCAGCGTCGGCGTCGGGCGCGTGGCGGTAGTGGACGGCGAACGCGGCGCCCTTGTCCTCGACGTGTACGCCGGGGAGGTCGGGCACGGCCGCCTTGAGACCGGAGAGAGCGTCGGCGTGCTCCTCGCCGGCCCGTTGCTCGACGGTCCCGTCAGCCCACCCCTCCTCCGCGCCGTGGAGCCCGACGGCCCGGACGTGGACACCCAGCAATCGGCCGAGCGCCTCGAGGTCGCGGCCGGTCACGACCACGACGGGGTGCGCGTCCTCGAGGGCGACTAGCAAGTCCGGCACGGCGGGGTGCGGAGCCGCCGCGGCCGGGTCGTCCACGATAGGCGCGAGTGTGCCGTCGAAGTCGAGGAACAGTAGCGGGCGGTC
>NZ_JBARYR010000760.1:0-1788 GCF_049648075.1 Rubrivirga sp.
GCCGACGGCTACTTCGTCGTCCCGATCCAACCCGGCGACCATTGGCTGGTCGTCTCGGCGGTCGGCTACGCGCCAGCGCGAGTCCACGCCCACGACGGCACCTCGCTCGTAGTCCGGTTGCAGGCGACGACCGAGGCGTTCGCGACCGTCACCGTCGAGGGCGAACGGGCGGTTGCCGGTGCGCCATCGGCCCCCGTGCGAACGCCGGCGACGACTGAGGATCTGCTCGCCCGGCTGCCCGGCGTGTCGCTCGTCCACCGAGCCAACTTCGCCGCCGAGCCCATCATCCGCGGCTACCAGGGCGGCCAGGTCTCGCTCACCATCGACGGAATGCCGATCTACGGCGCCTGCGTTGACAAGATGGACCCGGCGTCGAGCTACGTCGAGCCCGAGAACCTGGCGGCCGTCGAGGTTTCGAAAGGTGGAGACCTAGGCGGTGGCTCCCAGATCGGAGGGTCCATCGACCTAGTGACCGAGCGGCCCCTATTTGGCGTGCCGATTGCGGCCGAAGGCGAAGTCGGCTTCGAGTCGAACGGGTTGGCGCGTCGCGTGCGTGGTGCGGCAAACTGGAGCCAGGGCCGGCTCGCCGTGCGAGCGAGCGGATCGTACCGCGGGGCCGGTGACTACTCGCCGGGCGGCGGCGAGGCGATCCCCGTCTCGGGCTACGAGAAGCGCAACCTGGCCGCAGCGGCGGCCCTGCGCCTGGGCGAGGGCCACACGGTAACGGCCCAAGTCCTGACCGACGACGCCTGGCTCGTCGGCTACCCGGCCCTCTTGATGGACGCCGTCCTCGCCAAGGCCCGACTGGGAAGCGTCGCCTACGAAGGTCGCGGCTTGGGCTTGGATCGCGTCGACGCGCGGCTCTACCGCAACCGCGTCGACCACACGATGGACGACCGCTTCCGCAACGTGCTCGCCCGCGAGGTCATGCGCGGGATGTACATGCCGATGGCCGGCTACACCGACGTCTGGGGCGGCAACCTCGAGGCCGCAAAGACCGTCGCCGGCACCGCGCTCACGGCGACGGCCGACGTCCACCGGCTGATGCAGTTCGGAGACATGACCATGTTCAGCGTCTACCCCGGCATCCGCGACATGGTGCTCCTAAACGTGGGCGACGTGACGGCGACGAACGCGGGACTGACGCTCGAGGCCCGGCGACCCGTCACCGAGCGGCTGGCCGTGTCGGTCAGCGGCCGGCTCGACGCGACGGCCCGCGACGTGGGACGCGAGGAGATGCGCGGCCTGTTCGCCCGGCGGACCGGGTCCGACGACGTCGCACGTCAACTCGCGATCCCGAGTGCGAGCGCGACGCTGAGCTACGCCGCCTCCGACCGGACACGCCTGCGCCTGACTGTCGCGGACGCCGGCCGCTTGCCGACGGTCGTCGAGCAGTACGGCCATTACGTCTACAACTACGTCGACGGCTACTTCTACACCGGCGACCCCGACCTGCGTCCCGAACGGAGCCGCCAACTCGAGGTCGGCCTCGCGCACGCAGGCGACGGGTTCGCCCTCGAGGCCGCGGCCTTCGCGCACGCGCTCAGCGACGTCGTCGTCGGGCTGGCCGATTCTGAGGTGGTCGCCGGGCTGGCCGGCTCGACGTACCGCTTCCGACTCTACGACAACGGCGGGAATGGTTGGATGACCGGCGGCGAGGTCTCGGCGCTCGCTCGGTTCGGGTCCGGCCTCGAGGCCGTCGCGAGCGTCCAGGCGGCGTTCGGCCACAACACTCGGTTCGACGAGCCGCTCCCGATGATCCCGCCCGTCGGCGGCGTGGCCGCGCTG
>NZ_JBARYR010000761.1:0-2941 GCF_049648075.1 Rubrivirga sp.
CTTTGGGTGCCCGCCTCCCTACAGCGGCTCCGCTCAGGATGTCGATGCCGAGCGCTGGCGGGCGGTCGCCGTACCCGTCGCGCCCGTCGTCGACGTCGTCCCCGTTGTAGAAGAAGACCATCGACCGTGTCGAGTCCGAGCCGACGTAGTCGTCGTTGAACTCGCCCAAGTCGCCGTCGATGAACATCCCTGCGTACACGTCCTCGAGGACGTCGGCGCTCCGGTTGACGATCTCGTAGCGGTAGAACGTCGACGTCAGCAGGTCTTCGGCCTCGAGGTCGCCCAGCGTCCACGCCGTCACCCGGACCTCGACGCCGAGTGGATCGGTCTCGGACCACTCGTGCTCGCCGCCGGCGTCGTTCATGACCCACCACATCGTCTGCCGGCCGAACACCACCGGCCGCTTGCCGCCCTCGAGGTCGAGCGCTCGCGTGCCGTAGCCGGCGTCCTCGAGGTCGAGCGAGATCGTCGGTTCGCCCGCGGTTTGGCGGTTGTTGCGGTCGAGGTCACGGTAGAACGGCGCTCCGAAGGCGACGGGCCAGTCCTCGAGATCGGCGGTCGCAACGCCCGTCTCGGCGTAGGCGTTGAGGTCGGAGGTGGTCACGGTCCAGATCCGGTCGAACGCGGCGCACGTCTCGGCCGTCGTCTCGCCGTCGGCGTCGAGCGGACCGGGCCAGAACTCCCACGGTCCGTAGGTCGAGCCGGCGAACCGGAGCGAGTCGTCGACCAACCCGCCGATCCAGAGCCCGGCCGCGAACACGGCGTTCTTGCCCGAGCGGGCGGGGACCTCGTAGCGGGCGCCGGTTCCGCGCCAGAAGAGCCCGCCGATGTTGTAGAGCCGCGCGCGGACGCCGCCGATGGTGAAGTCGGCCTCGGCCGTGCCGACGGCGCAGTCGGTCGCCCTCGAGGACGCCTGCGGAGCCGAGACCGTCTTCTGGGCGGACGCCGGGCCGACCACCAGCGCAGCGAGGAGGACCAAGAGCAAGCGTCCTGTAGATCGATTCATGCGTCCCAATCAACCCTCCGCGCCTTCGAGGGTGGGGGCAGTTCCAAACGCCCCAACGAAAAGCGCCCCGCCGGGAGTCCCAGCGGGGCGCGAGTTCTGATGTCGAAGACGGAGTCTCGTCCTCGAGGACGCTAGTAGCGCGTCGTCACGGCCTTGCGCTTGAGCGCCGAGAGCCACCGTGTGATGTCGATGCCCTTGGGGCACGCCTGGACGCAGTTGAAGATGGTGTAGCACTTCCACAGCCCGTCCTTCGAGTCCACGACCTTGAGGCGTTCTTCGGCCTCCGTGTCGCGGCTGTCGAACACGTAGCGGTAGGCCTTGAGCATGGCCGCGGGCCCCAGATAGTCCGGGTCGGCCCAGGTGCTCGGGCACGAGTGCGTGCACGCGCCGCACATGATGCACTTGGTCGCGTCCTCGATGACGGCGTGCTGCTCCGGGCTCTGGACGCGTTCCTTGACCGGGGTCGAGTCGTCGTTGATGAGCCAGGGCATGACCGCCCGGTACTTGTCGAAAAAGCGCGACTGGTCGATGACCAGGTCTTTGATGATCGGCGCCGCAGGGAGCGGCTCGAACGTGACGGTGTCGCCGTCCTTCAAGCCCAGGTCTTGGACCAGGATCGAGCAGGCGAGTTGGTTCTCGCCGTTGATCTTCATCGCGTCGGACCCGCAGATGCCGTGCGCGCAGCTCTTGCGGAAGGTCAGCGTCCCATCGAGGTGCCACTTGACGTAGTGGAGCAGGTCGAGGGCGCGGTCCATGTTCTCGGCCGGGACCTGGAACTCGTCCCACCGGGGGCGCTCGTCGGTGTCCGGGTTGAACCGCTTGACCTTGACGGTCAGCGTCATCGTCGGCTGCTCGCCGCCGGGCCGGCGCCGCGGCTTCTTCTCGGCGTCGGCCGCGCGGTCCGCGACGGGCTCGACCACCTTGGTGGGCTCTGGGAGGGTGTCTGTTGCCATGGGTGTTGGGGATTGGGTGTTGGGGGTTGGGGCAGAATCAGGGACGAACCCCAACCCCTAATCCCCAATCCCTAGCCCCTCTAGTACTTGCGCTCCTTTGGCTGGAACTGGGTGATCACGACGTCCTTGTAGCCGATCTCCGTGCCGCCCTTCTGGTCGCTCCAGAACAGCGTGTGCTTGAGCCACTCGCCGTCCTCACGCGACGAGTAGTCCTCGCGGAGGTGCGCCCCGCGGCTCTCGGTCCGGTTCCGAGCCGACTCCGTGATCGACTCGGCGTAATCAACCATGAAGCCGACCTCGAGGGCGTCCATCAGGTCGGTGTTGAACCGCTTGCCCTTGTCGTCGCACGTGACGCTCGCGGCACGCTGGCGGAGCGTCTGCAAATCGTCCATGGCCTCCGTCAAGGTGTCGTCGGTGCGGTAGACCGAGACGTTGCGCATCATGGTCTCCTGCAGGTCCGTGCGGATCACGACCGCCTTCTCGCCCTGCGTCCTCGACAGGATGCCGTCCAACATCTCGCGCGTGGCCCGCTCCGGCTTCTCCGACATCGAGTTGTGCCGTGCGCCGGCCTGGATCTGCTTGGCCATCTCGATCCCCGTCCGGCGCCCGAAGACGACCAAGTCCAGGAGCGAGTTGGTGCCCAGGCGGTTGGCGCCGTGGACCGACACGCACGCGGCCTCGCCACACGCGAAGAAGCCCTCGACGGTGTCGGCGCGGTCGCCGCTGCGGACGACTTGCCCGTCGATGTTCGTCGGGATGCCGCCCATCGCGTAGTGGCACGTCGGGGCGACCGGGATCGGCTGCTTGACCGGGTCGATGCCGAGGTAGACGCGGCTGAACGTCGAGATCTCGGGCAGCTTGTGCTCCAAGACCTCCGAGCCGACGCCGGTCATGTCGAGGACGACGTGGTCCTTGCCGTTGACGCCGCGGCCCTCGCGGATCTCCTTGTAGATGCACTGCGAGACCATGTCGCGCGGCGCCA
>NZ_JBARYR010000762.1:0-5366 GCF_049648075.1 Rubrivirga sp.
GCCCTCGACCTCGAGTGACGAGGCGACCGCCGCCGCCCTCGAGGACCTGGCCGACCCCGGACCGAAGAACGTGATCGACGCCGCGGCCACGGGCGCCGCCGACGGGATGAAGCTCGCGCTCAACATCGGCGCCATGCTGATCGCGTTCCTGGCCATCATCGCGATCCTGAACCAGATCATCGACGGCACCGCGGGTCTGTTCGGCTACACGTCGTCGCTTGAACTGATCCTGGGGACGATCCTCCAACCGATCGCGTGGCTCATCGGCGTGCCCGCGGTCGACGCCGCGACGTTCGGCGGCTTCCTGGGCTCCAAGGTGATCGCCAACGAGTTCGTCGCCTACAGTCAGTTTGCGGACGCGTTGGCGGCAGGCATCCTGCAAGACAAGACGATCGTCATGACGACGTTCGCGCTGTGCGGCTTCGCCAACTTGTCCTCGATCGGCATCCAGATCGGCGGGATAGGACCGCTGGCGCCGGAGCGAACAGGCGAGATCGCGAGCCTGGGCCTCCGCGCGGTTCTGGCCGGGACGTTGGCCAACCTCATGACGGCGACCATCGCGGGCGTCCTGCTAGGCTGAGGCCGCGGCGGGCCGGCGGTCGCGCTCGCCGTCGGATACGGCCTGCCGCCATCCCATGGCGCGCTCGCCTCGACGGTCTAGGCGAGACAACGCTCGCTCGACACGCTCCGCCAGTTCGACGCAGCGGAGCGCCGGCCGGCTCGGGCGGCAGGCTGGCTTGATCCGGGAGTGCGGACGACCCTCCGTGGACTCGGATCACTCCTCGGACGGCGGAGCGACCGGCACGTACACCTCGGCGGCAACCGAGACGTCCTCCCTCGGAACCGAAGAGAATGCGACAGCGCTCGTCTCAGCGACCAGGTTTCGAATGTTCCCCGTCTCGCTCACGATGATGGCCACAGCGATCCGGCCATCGTCGACCGTCCCTGAGGCGACGAACTGAAACGTACCAATGGCCCCTGCCTCGGACTGCACGCGGCGTACGTACACGCTGTTGGCGTCGCCGTCCCGCTCGCGATCGACCGCCTCGGCGACAGCACGACCGTCGCCGTTCGTGTACCTGACGGCGAGGCCTTCGACAGTTCCGGTGATCGCCACGCGGTAGGTGACGGTGACAGGGACGGGAGCGGGATTCTGGGCGACCGGAGTGGAGAGTCCGACGACCGTCGTGTCACATCCGGCGAGGAGCAGAAGGGCAACGATTGGAAGGGCGTGTCGCATGGAATGACGTGGCTGGTGAGCCTTAGATACACGCGTCCGGCGGTTTACACCTAGTCGAGGTCTGCATGCGCTCGTACCGCCCCTACGACGGTGTCGGCGTCTGACGGAGCCGGACCGCCAGCGCGGCGGCGAGCGCGAGCACCAGGGCGACCGCGGCGAGGACGGCGGTGAGTCGGCGGCTCGGAAGCGGGAACCGCGCCGTGATGTGATGCAGATGAGCGAGGAGCCCCGCAGTCACGAGAGCGCCGGTCGCCAAACGCTGGCGGGACCAGTGCCGCTCGAGGACGAGGGCAACGAGCGGATAGATCACCCAGATGGCCGGCTGCATCAGCCGCTCTTGGTCACCGCCGAAGAATGCGCTCGCGAGCGTCAGCACGATGAGAACGATCAAGTGGAGGTGCCCTCGCGCCCACGACATCGCCTCCCGAGGCCAGACCAGCAAGAGCGCCACGACCGGCACCCACGCGTTCACCAACAGCCGCGCCCACGTCCCGACCTCAAGGGCCTTTCCGCTCGCGTTGATGAACGTCTGAACCAAGTGCGGTCCCTCCTGCTCGGCCATCAAGAGCCGAGGCGCCGCAAACAAGATGAGGAGGGGGACCAGTGCAAGGACCAACCGAAGACCATCCTCGCGGAGCCGCCTCTGCTCCCACGACCAGACCGCGGCGACAGGCACCATTAAGATCGCTGGCTCACGAGCCAAGACCGTCACCGCCATCACCGCTCCAAGCGCGAGGTACTGCCGTCTCCACAGCAGCAGCAGCCCGGCACCGAGTCCAACCTGGGCGATCAGGTCGCCGAGCTGATACATATTGAACACGTTGAACCCAAACAAATACGGGTTCATCGCGAGCAACACGGCCGCCAACGCCGCCGCACGGTCGCCACGTCCATCGGCACGACACACCGCCCACATCAGCACGACGAGCGCGAGCGATCCGACCCACGCCCACACGGAGAACGCGGCGGGGACCGACAACGGAAGGAGCCCCGCGAGCCACGGCCCGAGCCACCGGAACACGTAGGGCTGGGCGACCTCGAGGGCGAGTCCCGGTGACGCCTCTGCCATCGGCCCGTAGTACTTGACGCCGGACTCGGCGAAGACGACCGGGTCGAGCGCGCCGTAGAGCCACACCAAGACGGCGGATGCGACGAGGACGAGCAGGAGCGGGCGTGTGGGCAGGGGGTTTGGGGTTTGGGGTTTGGGGTTTGGGGAAGATGCGTGTGGCACGGCCTCGAGGGTGCGGATGCGAGACGGAGAATGTGGCCGTCATCGAGGTCGAGATGGGGCTAGGGTGGCCTTGAGGTCGTGTTCGACGTTGAGGCCGACGCATCGAGGCCGGCACAGACGCCCCGCGGGGCGTCTCTACGTGTGCCGCGTCCTCGAGTCGGTTCGAGAGCGGATGTGCGACCTCGAGGACGACCCGCGACGGGGAACTTTTCGACGGCGCCACCCCATCCCCCATCCCCCATCCCCCATCCCCCATGCTGCTCGCCGTCGACCTTGGACTCAAGACCGGATTCGCTCTCTACGGGCGCGACGGACGGCTCATCTCGTACCGATCTCAGAATCTGGGGACGCGGGCTCGGCTTCGAAAAGCGGCGGGGAGCGTTCTTCACGACCACCGGGATGCCGAGCGAATCGTCCTCGAGGGCGGCGGCGACATCGCCGAGATCTGGAAGCGGGCGGCGGAGCGGGCCGGGCGGCGGGCCCGCGTGATCGACGCCCACGTGTGGCGGCGTCAGCTGCTCTTGCCACGGGAGCAACGCCGCGGCTTCCAGGCCAAAGAGGCGGCGGACGGGCTGGCGCGTGCCGTCATCGAGTGGAGCGGAGCGAAGCGACCGAAAGGCAAGCTGCGCCACGACGCGGCCGAAGCCATCGGCGTGGGACTGTGGGGCGTCCTCGACGCGGGGTGGCTCCCCGCCATCCCTGAGGACATCGCACGGCGCTAAAGTCTACGCGCCCTCGACGGTGTGCCCTTCCGCCCGGAGTGCCGTGACCGCGTCCTCGAGGGCGAGCGCCTTGACCATCACGACGTCGGTGTCGTAGGTCGAGATGGCGAAGATGGAGACCTCGGCGGCGGCGAGCGGATCGAGCAGTCTCGTCAGAACGCCCGTTAGCTCGAACGGAATTGGGCCGCGGAGAGCGAGTGCGCGCCAGCCGTCCTCGAGGACGACACCTTCGGGCACTCCATCTCTTTGACAGACAACGGATAGCTCTACCGGCGTTCGTGTGATACTCGAGACCGAGCCCTGCCCCATCCAGGCCTCGAGGGCGGCGTCGGGATCCAGGCGGCACACGGCGAGAACGCCGGGAAGCAGGTCGAGGGTCATGACAGATCGGGGATGCAGACGGCTGTGCCCATGACGACGATGCCACCGGACGGCGGCACCGCGACGTGGATCGTGCTCGGCCGCCCCATTGCCTCGCCCTGTCGGATGGTGAACGCAGTTGGGGCCTCAATCAAGCCGGCCTCCCGCAGATACCCGCCGAGCGCTGCCGCCGCGGCTCCAGTCGCCGGATCCTCCACGACGCCTCCCACCGGGAACGGATTCCGAGAGTGGAACAGGTCGTCTCGCTCACGCCAGACCAGTTGCGCCGTCACGGCGTCGGCAGATCGCAGGACGGAGGCGAGCGCGTCGAAGTCGTACTCGAGGTCGGCGAGCCGGCGGGCCTCGCTCACAGCCAGCACGAGGTGCCGAGCGCCCGCGTAGGCGAGCGCGGGAGGCAATGCCGCATCGAGGTCGGAGGCGTCCCAACGCAGCGCTCGGAGCGCGTCCTCGAGGACGGCGGCGGGCACCGGCGCGAAGGATGGCTCGACGGAGGTCAGGGACGCCCGCCACTCGTCGTCGTGTTCACGAACGTCGACCGGGATCGTGCCGGCCGCGGTCGAAAGCCGGTACGCCCCGGCTCCGGCCTCGAGGCCCAAGGCCACGCCGGTCGCGATGGTGGCGTGGCCGCAGAACGGGACCTCGACCTCGGGGCTGAAGTAGCGGACGGCGCGCTCGGCACCCTTCGCAGGCGCGACGAACGCCGTCTCGGAGTAGCCGACCTCGAGGGCGATCCGCTGCATCCCCTCGGCCGACGGGTGCTCCTCTCCGATCCAGACGCCCGCCGGGTTGCCGCCGGCCGGGTGCGATGAAAACGCGACCAGGTGGAAGAGGCGCGGGTCGGTCGGCGCCGATCAGCCCAGGAAGTCGTTCGAGACGTGGACCCAGCTCGGGATCTCGACACCGGCCACGCGGCCGGCACTCGGTCGGACCCACGCGTCGGTGAACGTGCTCGAGAGCACGCGGCGCATAAACACCCCGTCCAGCGACGTACCGGTGCCTTCGACGAGCCGGATCGCCGTCGGCTGGTTGTCGGTGTCGACGTAGACCTGGACGGCGATCCGGCCGCTCACGTCGGCGAGCGAATCCGGGAGCACGAGCGGCTCGTCGGGAGCGTCGTAGCGGGAGGCGTTGTAGCGCTGGTAAAAGTCGGTCTTGATCCGGTTGACGAGCGCGTCGGCCTGTGGTCCGTAGTCGTCGCCGGCCGGGATGCCGGCGCGGACCTCGTCCAAGAACTCGGCGGCGAAGACCGAGTCGACGGTCTCGGGGTCGGTGCGGTAGATGTCGGTCATCTTCTCCTGGACCCAGCGCACGAACTCGGTCTCGTCGCGGACGACGCCCATCGCCTCGAGCGTCGACAGGTCTCGGAACGCGGCCGACGTGTCGGTGCCGGGGACGTACCAGCGTCCGCGATCGGCCTCGACCCATCCTTCGGGCGGCGTCGAGGGCGGGCCGGCCTCCTGGCAGGCGGACAGAACGAAGCCGAGGGCGGCGAGGACGAGCAGCGGGCGCATGGCGGTCGGAACGGGGAGCCCAAAGCTACGGTCGGGCTTGCTCTGCTCGCGGCAAGGGGGCCGGGGCATGGGGCAAGAGGCGCTGGAGCTCGTGCCGTTGCCAGATCGCCCTCGAGGTCGGGCGGGGTTCTCGGGAGGGGCACCGCGAGTCGTGGACGACCTCGAGGCCGCAAAAACGAACGCCCCGTCCTCGAGGACGGGGCGAGCCCTTCCCTCCTGCCCCATCTCGCCAGCGAGCTACCCCTCGTCCATGCGCACCAGCACGCGGCGCCGGTCGAGGG
>NZ_JBARYR010000763.1:0-4813 GCF_049648075.1 Rubrivirga sp.
CCCAGGCCCTGCGCGCGGCCACCGCCGACCCCGTCCGCGCGCTCCGCGCCGACTAATCCGCCCTCGAGGGCGAGTCCATTCGTCGATTGACGATCGGAGGGTTGGCGAATGAGCACCCGGTCCGACCTCGAGGACGCAGCAGGCACCCCTCGGCACCTTGCGCATCGTCTTCGAAGCCGCCACCCCGCCTCGAGGAGGTACCGCTACTGCTGCGGCCTCGAGGTCGCGCACGGCATGCTCCCTCGAGGGAGCTCTCGCGATAGCGGGTGAGGGTGTCCGGCCTCGAGGACGGCCTGCAACCTCGAGGGCAGACTGTGCGGTGCCGCTCGGCAGGTGTGCGCGTCCGCACAGCGAGACCCGTCGCTGAGGCCTCAGGCGTCGGTACCAGGGATGGCACGGCCCTTGGTCCCTGGCAAGCACCGAACCGGAGGCCCACGCCCCCCCTTGCCCTGATGATCCGCTCCGTTCTCCGCGATACCGCCCGCAACCTGCGCCACAACCGCGGCTTCGCGCTCCTCAACGTCGGCGGGCTCGCGCTCGGCATGGCGTGCGTCATCTTGATCGCGTTGTTCGTTCGTCACGAGACGCAGTTCGACACCTTCCACGAGCGGGCCGACCGCGTCGTCCGGATGGACCTGGACGAGATCGAGGGCGGTGAGACCGAGCACCGGGCGAGCACGCACGGGCTCCTGGCGCCCGCCCTGAACGCCTCGATCCCCGAGGTGGAAACGGCCGTCCGGCTCCTTCCCGGCCGGCCCATCTTCGAGGTCGGCGGTGAGGTGTTCCAGCCCGGCCGGGTCTACTACGCCGATCCCGGGGTCCTCGACGTGTTCTCGTTCCCACTCGTCACGGGGGACCCGGCGACGGCCCTGGCGGACCCCGGCCGGATCGTCCTCACCGAGACGACCGCGCGCACCCTCTTCGG
This sequence comes from Rubrivirga sp., assembly GCF_049648075.1. Taxonomy (GTDB): domain Bacteria; phylum Bacteroidota; class Rhodothermia; order Rhodothermales; family Rubricoccaceae; genus Rubrivirga. The sequence goes on from NZ_JBARYR010000763.1 coordinate 926, forward strand.
CCGGACCGACGTGGTCGGCGAGTCGGTCGTCTCCGGCGCCAACACGCTCACCGTGAGCGGCGTGATGGCGGACGTGCCGTCGCAGTCGCACCTCCAGTTCCACGCCATGGCGTCGCTGGCCACCCTCGAGGACCCGGGCTTCTACTACACCTGGCGCACCTCCGCCTTCCTCACCTACGCCCTGCTGCGCGAGGGCGCCGACCTCGAGGGGCTCGACGCAAAGCTCACCGCGCTCCTCCAAGCCGAGATGGGCGACATCTTGGCTGAGGAGGACTACACCCTCGCCCTCCAAGCGACGCCCCTCGAGGACGCGTACCTCTACTCTGAGCACGACGCGGGCGACGTCCAGGGGAGCCTCCAAGTCCTCCAGATCCTGGGCGCGATCGCCCTGTTCGTGCTGCTGATCGCCGGCGTCAACTTCACCAACCTGGCGACGGCGCGGTCGATGGACCGGGCGCGAGAGGTCGGCGTGCGCAAGACGCTGGGCGCGGGGCGAGCGGGCTTGGCGGCCCGGTTCCTCATCGAGGCCGTCGTGCTGTGCCTGCTCGCCTTTGGGCTCGGGCTCGTTCTCGCGGCGGTCGTTCTCCCCGGCTTCGAGACCCTCACGGGCAACGAGCTCGCCTTGGCGGACCTCGGCGTGTGGACACTCGGCCTAGCGGGCCTGGCCGTCGGCGTGGGACTCGTGGCCGGCGCGTACCCGTCGCTCGTACTGAGCGGCTTCCGCCCGGCCGACGTCCTCAAGGGCCGCTTCGCGACCGGCGCGCGGGGGGCCACTTTGCGCCGTGGCCTCGTCGCGGTCCAGTTCACGGTCTCGATCGCGCTCATCGCCGCGACCGTCGTGGTGTTCTCTCAGATCGACCACATGCAGTCGCGCGACCTGGGCATCGACCTCGATGGGGGCGGCACGCAGCTTGTCGTGTTGCCCTTCGAGGGCGGCGACCCGATGAACCCGTTCGGCGAGAGCGACGCGGCGACGGGTAGCGAGGCGACGCGCCAGCTCGTCGCGCTCCCGGGCGTGACCGGCGTGACGTCGTCCAGCTCCGCGCCCACCGGCGGGCACAACGTCGCCGGCGGCGAGCTCGAAATGGCCTCGGGCGAGACCGAGGACTTTCTGGCCACGATGTACATGGTGGACTCCAGCTTCGTGGACGTCTACGGGTTGGAGATCGTCGCCGGCGCCGCGCCGGGTGCCGCGACCATGTCCGACTCGGTCGCGGCGTACGTCTTGAACGAGACGGCCGTGCGCGAGGCGGGCTACCCCTCGCCCCAGGCCGCTTTGGGCGCGGGCGCGGAGTTCTGGAGCGGCCCGGGCGTGGTCGTCGGCGTCGTGCGCGACTTCCACGTCGAGGGGTTGCAGACGGCCGTCGAGCCCCTGGCGCTGGTGGCGTCCGACATGCTCCAGAGCGTGCTCACGCTCCGCGTCGGGACCGCCCGGCTCCCCCAGACGCTCGACGCGATCGACGCGATCTGGCCGGACCTGGTGCCCTCGAGGCCGTTCACCTACAGCTTTCTGGACGAGGACTTCGGCGCGCAGTACGCCGCCGAGCAGCAGTTCAGCCGCGTCCTGGGCGCGCTCTCGGCCCTGGCGATTCTGATCGCGTGCCTGGGCCTGTTCGGGCTCGCGGCCTACGAGGTCTCGCTGCGGTCCAAGGAGATCGGCGTGCGGCGCGTGCTGGGCGCGACGGTGGGGCAGATCGTGGTCTTGCTGAGCCGCAACGTGGTGGCTCTGGTCGCGGTCGGTGCGGTCATCTCTGTCCCGCTCGTGCTTTGGGGGATGTCGCGTTGGCTCGACGGGTTCGCGTACCGCATCGAGGTCGGCTGGATGCCGCTCGCGCTCGCCGGAGCGCTCGTGCTGGCCGTCGCGCTTGTGACGGTCGGTACCCAGGCGTTCCGCGCCGCCGTCGCCGACCCCGTCCGCGCGCTCCGCTCCGAGTAACCCGCCCTCGAGGACGGGCCGCTGAACCTGAACCGACTCCCGACCTCGAGGTCGCCTCCGCCATGCTGAAGAACTACCTCCTGGTCGCCCTGCGGTCGCTTCGGCGTCAGAAGGGCTACGCCGCTCTCAACGTGGTCGGCCTGGCCATCGGCCTGACGTGTTGCCTGCTGCTGTTCCAGTACGTCGCGCACGAGCGCAGCTTCGACAGATTCCACGAGAACGCGGACTCGATCTACCGCGCCACGCTCGACCTCGAGGACGAGGGAAGCGACCCGCGCACCGTCGCCCTCAACGGATCTGGATTGGCAGCCGTCCTCGAGGACGGCGTCCCCGAGATCGTCCAGACGGCGCGAGCACACAACGTGTGGAAGGCGGTGGTTTCCGATCCCGAGCGGCCGGCGCAAGCCTTCGAGGTCGAGGACGCCTTCTGGGTCGATCCGGCGTTCCTGCAGATGTTCTCGTTCCCCCTCGCGAGCGGCGACGCCGCGACAGCGCTGACCGAGCCGGGCACCGTCGTCCTGTCGCGGGAGATGGCCGAGACAACCTTCGGCAGCGCCGATGTCGTCGGCCGCGTCCTCGATGTGCTGGCCTTCGGGACACGGTTCGAGTCGCGCGTGGTGGGCGTCCTCGAGGACGTGCCGGCCACGTCGCACTTGCGGTTCGACGTGCTGCTCCCGATGGCCGACGTCTTGGGCACGCCGCAGTACGCGACGGGCGACGGGTGGGGGTTCTCCAACTTCTACACCTACGTCCAGCTCCGTGATGGAGCCGAGCATGGGGTCGCGAGCGCGAAGGCTGCGGCGGCGTTCGAGCAGGTCCGAGGCGACGCCTTCCGTGAGTCTGGGACTCAGGCCATGCTGGGCCTCCAGCCCCTCGCCGACGTCCACCTGAATGACGCCGTCGAGGCGCCGGACGCGGTCGCGGGGAGCTACCGGACGGTCTCGTTCTTCACCCTCCTGGGCCTCGCGACGCTAGTGATCGCGCTGGTGAACTACGTCAACCTGGCGACGGCGCGGGCGGCGGGCCGAGCCCGCGAGGTCGGCGTGCGGAAGGCGGTGGGCGCCCAGCGCGGGCAACTGGTGACGCAGTTCTTGACCGAGTCGGCGCTGACGAACGTCGTGGCGCTCGTGCTGGCGCTCGGGCTCGCGGCCGTGCTCCGCCCCACCGTAAACGCCTTGGTCGGCGCCGAGCTGTCGACGGCACTGTGGACGAGCCCGTGGCTGTGGGGCACCTTCGCACTCACCTTCGTCGCAGCAACCGTGCTCGCAGGCTTGTACCCGGCGTTCGTCTTGTCGTCGTTCCGTCCGGTGACGGCGCTTCGAGGACGGCTGGGCGACTCGGGCGGACAGTCGGGCCTGCGGCGCGGGTTGGTGGTGGTCCAGTTCGCGGCCTCGGTCGCGATGGTGGCCGGCGTGATCGTGGTGTCGATGCAGGTCTCCCACATGCGCGACCTCGACCTGGGCGTCAACACCGAGCACGTCGTGGTCATCCCCGCGCCCCGCGTCCGCCCCGACGGCGCCAACCGCGCGTCCGACCTCGACGCGTTCAAGAGCGCGCTCGCCGAGATCCCATCCGTCCTCGAGGTCGCGGCGTCGCAGACCGTTCCGGGACAAGGCCACAACATGGGCACCGACGGCATCCGTCTCGACGGCTCGGACCAGTCGGTCCGGGGCTCCATCACCGACGTCGACGCCGACTTTGCCGGTCTGTACGACCTGACACTCGTCGCTGGCCGCGCGTTCGACGGACTCCCGGCGCCCCTCGAGGGCGAACCGGTCCCGGTCCTGGCGACCGCGTCGATGGTCGCGACGCTCGGCTTCCCCGACCTCGAGGCCGCGCTCGGAGCGGGCGTGACCCTGAGCGGTCGCGATGCCGAGATCGTCGGCGTCCTCGAGGACGCGCACTGGTCGTCGGCGCACCAAGCGCGGGAGGATGCGTTCCTGGCATTCAAC
>NZ_JBARYR010000764.1:0-4410 GCF_049648075.1 Rubrivirga sp.
CCTCCCGAGTTGCGGCGGGGCAACATCCCCGGCACCATCCGCGAAAGACCGCCGATAGAAAATCCTTTCATATGAGCGGATTGCCGCTCGGCGTCCCCGGCGCCCCCCTTCGATGGGGGGAGGGTATGCATTCCGCTATACCTTTCTTCTTGTCGCCTCGGGGGCGAGCCGATAGGAGGAGCGCAGTTGACTCCGCTCGGGGACCCAACCGGCCGATCCGCGCATAGCGGGCGGGCCGGCGGGGACGGGGGCGGTTCGGCAGTGATGTCCGTGGCCCCCAGGGGGGATCGCGGCTAAACTATTGAAGGAAGAACAGTCATGGCTATCGTCCTGAGTGAGCTGAGCCCGCGCGAAGCTCTCACGGCAATCTACATCGGTTACTACGATCGCGCCGCCGATCCGGCCGGCCTCGCGTTCTGGGAGGACGTCGTCGATCAGGACGGCTTCAACCTCGTGAACATCACGACGCTGTTCGCCTCCGCGTCCGAGACGCAGGCGCGCTATCCGTTCTTCGCGGGCGACGAGTCCGTCACCCCCGCCGCGTTCGTCACCGAGCTCTACGCCAACCTGTTCAACCGCGAGCCCGACATGGCCGGCCTCGAGTTCTGGACCGAGCAGCTCCAGAACGCCGTGGACGGCGTCGACGGCGCGCTGACGGTCGGCGAGATCGTCACCTCCATCATCGAGGGCGCCCAGCCCGCCGACGAAGCGGTCATCCGCAACAAGATCGAGGGCGGCCTCGACTTCACCGACAGCCTGAACGCGGTCGGCGTCGACTTCGACCTCGACGGCGCGACCGGCCAGCAGGCCCGCGACGTCATCGACACGATCGACGGCACCGAAGCCTCGCTCGTGCAGGCCAAGACCGACACCGACGCGTTCATCGCCTCGATCGATCCCGGCGTTCCCGGCGACACGTTCATCCTGGGCGCCGACCGTGACAACCTGACCGGCACCGGCGGCGACGACACGTTCGAAGCCTTCAACGCCGAGCTCGGCGACGGCGACCGCGTCGATGGCGGTTCGGGCCGCGACATCCTGGAGATCTTCTCCTCCGAGGGCGGTCCGGCGATCTCGCCGATCACCACCAGCATCGAGACCGTGGTCTACACCAACCAGACCAACGACCTGACCTCGCAGGCCGACAACAACGTCGGCGGCTACAGCCTCGGCGACGACACCGTCATGGTCGATGTCGAGATCGACGCCGGCCGCATGTCCGGCGTGACCCGCTGGGAGGACTACGATTCCCGCGCCGACCTCGTGATCGAGGACGCCCGCGACCAGGACGACACCGACGGCACCTTCACCGGCGACATCACCGTCGCGATGGTCTCGACCGATCCGGGCAATGTCGACTACGCGGTCTACTTCGACCAGCCGGTCAACACCTCGCAGGACTTCGGCACGCTCGAGATCCGCGTCCTCGACCAGGAGGCCGTCGCGCTCAACAGCCTGGGCACCCCGAACGCCAACTCGACCGGGTTCCTGACCGAGGCCTCGCTGGTCGAGTTCACCTTCGCCTTCGACGGCCAGCCGATCACGGTCGAGCTCGCCGACGAGCTGGGCGTCACCTACGGCCCGAACGTGTCCTTCCAGGACCTGCTCGACCAGGTCGAGGCCGCGACGCAGCAGGCGCTCGTGGATGCCGGCATCGTCGACAACCTCGGCTTCTCCGTCGCGCTCGGCGCGCCGGTCTCCGTCGGCGTCGGCAACCAGCAGACGCTGCCGCTCGTCCTGACCTTCGACGTGCCCGCGGACACGATCGACGCCTCCAGCGACGACGTCATCGTCCTGGGCCGCGATTCGGGCAACAACGGCGCGACGCCGTCGACGGACACGTTCGGCGCCATCTCGACGCTGCGCGTGACCGAGGACGAGCTCATCCGCCTCAACGTCGAGCTCGATGACGTGGGCAAGGGCTCCATGGGCGGCGACGCCCTGTTCGGCGCGATGTCGACCGGCCGCCAGGTCGGCGACGACGGCACCTCCGACAGCATCGGCATCCAGCAGTTCGACATCGAGGTCGACCGCTCCAGCCAGCTGCAGACGATCAACTCGACGAACAACTCGCTCGAGGTCGTCAACATCATCAACGGCGAGAACGACGGCCCGAACAACACCACGACGGCCGCCGACGAGATGATCGGCGACCTGGTGGTCCGCGGCCGGGCCAACCCCGATGACGGCGACACGATCACCGTCGACGGTCCCATCTTCTTCCCCGGCGGTCCCGACACCGGGATCGCGACCGATGGCCCGATGCCGGGCGGCGTGCCGCAGCACAACAGCTTCGGCTTCTCGGACGTCCGCGTGATCGACGCCTCCGCGATGATCGGCTCCGTCGACCTGACGGCCGAGCTCACCGAGGAGACCGTCGAGAAGTACCTCGAGATCCAGGATGGCCAGCCGGACGGCGAGGATGACGACGTCACCTTCGACTACGACCTCGGCACCAATGACGACGAGTTCCTGCTCAACATGTCGTCCTCGACCCTCCTCGATGCCGGCACCGGCTCGCGGGAGGACTTCAACCTCGAGATCGACGGCAACGACGGCGACGACGTCATCACGACGAACGTCGGCGATGCCGACAAGTTCATCGACGATCAGGGCCAGGACTACTACGAGCTGGACACCGACGGCTTCTGGTACACCAACGCGGTGTTCAACACCGCGTCGGACTTCCAGATCGACGGCGGCGATGGCGACGACGTCATCTGGACCCATGGCTGGGGCGATGCGACCATCGAGGATGGCGCGGGCAACGACGTGATCTACACCGACAACTCCGGCGTGGATCAGCTGTCCGACGAGCTGCTCTTCGCGCTCGACCGCAACATCGTCGAGCACGAGCAGATCGACTACGTGGTCGGTGCGGCCTGGGGCTTCAACGTCGATGACCTGAACGACTTCGACGACTTCGGCGACAACATCACCGGCGCCACGAACGACCTGATCTCGCTCGGCACCTTCGACGACTCCGCCGCGGCCAACTCCGGCTTCGCCGAGGTCACGGTCCGCTACAAGGGTCCGTCGGGCGACGATGACGATGGCTCTGGCGACGCGTTCTACAACGTCACCGTCCAGATCCCGTTCGCGGACCTGGTCGTCACGCCCGGCGATGGCGACGAGGAGATCTCCGTTCGCGAGCAGGAGCTGAACCAGGCGATCAAGCGGGCCGTCAACGACGACTTCGTCCTCAGCAACCTGCTGGAAGCCGTCGACGGCCCCGGCAACTCGCTGGTCGTCTACTCCAAGATCGACGGCGAGCACGAGATCGAGGATCTCGAGATCGAGATCACCGACACCGTGATCAACGGTGACTCCCTCGGCGGCGTCGGCGCCCCCGACGGCTACGACACCAGCGATGGTGACGGAGACGACGACGTGCTGTTCGAGAACTTCGGCAGCGAGTCGGATGCGGAGAGCGACAACCTCATCATCGCCGACGGCGACAACGCGAACGACCTGTTCGTCCTGTCGACCAACGACGACGATAGCGACGTCTCCGACGATCAGGACGACCTGAACGGTGGCGACGATCTGGACGAGTCCGATCTGAACGGGGCGTCCAACGAGACGATCCGCTTCGAGGAGGGCTTCGGCACCGACACGATCGTCAACTTCGACGCCGATGATGGCGACGACGGTGGCGAGGGGGATCTCCTCGGCGAGGCCGGCGAGGTGGACGAGGACGAGGACGTGCTCGACTTCTCGCTCATCACGGGTGAGGCGAACACGTTCCGCGGCGATGGTGCTGGCAACTTCACCAACCTGGGTGGTGATGTCGTGCTCCTCGAGGCGAGCTCGGTCGAAAGCGGAAGCGACAGCGACAGCGTCGTGACCGTGTCCGATCTCGCGGCTGCGCTCGACGGTTCCGTCGGTGACGATGCGACGGCATCGACCCACATTGCCATCGTCTACGACGACGACGGCGACGATCAGAACGGCGGCATCGTCTTCTTCATCGAGGACGGTACCGGCGCGGACGACACGGTCATCACCGAGGTCGGCACGATCAATCTGATCGGCACCCAGTGGGAGAACCTCGGCGAAGACAACTTCGCGTAAGCGATGCGAGATGCCGGGCCCCTCGCGGGCCCGGCCACGACACCGAGAGCCTCCGGCCCCAGGGCCGGGGGCTCTTTCGTCTTCCGCCTCCCGCCGATCCCCGCTAACCCGCCCCCGACCCGCGGACACCAAGGAGATCGCCCATGGCCACCATCACCATCGACGGCAAGCAGTACGACGAGGAGAGCCTCTCCAAGGAGGCGCGCGACAACGTCGCCAACCTCCGCTGGTGCGACGGCCGGCTCGGCGACCTCAAGCGCGAGGCGGCCATCGCCCAGACCGCGCGCAACGCCTACGCCCAGGCGCTCCGCGCCGCCCTTCCCAAGGATTCCTGAC
>NZ_JBARYR010000765.1:0-6441 GCF_049648075.1 Rubrivirga sp.
GGCGGCGCGCCTGATCGTTCGCGACGGCGACGGCCACGCGGCCGTCCGCACGGTGGCGACCGGAAGGTCAACACCGCTCACGCCGCCGCCCGACCTCGGCGCCCACACCGACGCGGTCCTGTCCGCCCTCGAGGACGCGACGGGGTAGAGTCGGCGCGCTGGAGCCGAGGCCACGCTCGCCCTCAAGGACGGCGCACGATAAAAGGAAGGGGCGAGCGATGCCTAGCCGCCCGCCCCTTCCCTCTTGCCTAGCTTAGCACTCGACGTCCTCGAGGTCGGAGTCCCAGCAGGCGCGCTCGCCGCTGTTGTAGGTGTCGGCCACGATGGATCCCTCGCGTGTGTCGAGGTCCCACACGATGAGCGCGCGGTCGTCCTCTGGCTGGTCGAGCCAGTCGAACGTCTGCTCGTCGTCGTCGGTGCGGTAGAGGACCGTCGAGCCGCCATTGTCACGGCTGTTGGGCACGCTGAACGTGACCTCACGGTCGTCGAGGTCGCGGACGTCGAAGTCGGCCTCGAGAACCGCTAGGTCGGCGGAGCCAACGGAGCCGGCCTCGTCCGGGTTGAACAGGCGCCAGGATCCGGTCTCGCCACTGAGGTCGGTCGTGGCCGTGTAGAAGGTAAACGGGTCGCCGTCCTCGACGGTCGAGGTCAAGCGCCAGTCGATCTCCGATCCGTCCGCGCGGGCCGTCAACTCGAGGTCGACGAGCGTCCCGAGCACGTCGGTCGTGCGCTCCCACGTCCAGACGCCGTCCTCGACGGTCGGCTCGTCGCGCGTGACGCGGCGCGTGGCCTCGACGGGCAAGACGAGGTTGAGGCCGACGACCGTCGACACGATACCGACGCGCGCGGCGGCGTTGAGGTAGTTGGCACCGGTCGCGAGCCGGGCAGTAGACGCGTCGGCCTCGAGGCCGCTGGACGGGCCGGGGAACGCGTCGGCGTTGAGCTCGAACGCGGCCGCGGGGAGCGGCGGCGGGGCATTTCCATCGAGGCCGGTCGAGGACGAGTCGCACGCGACCAGCGCGATGGCGAACGTGAGAACGAACAGGGAGCGAGTCATGGCAAAACAGGTGGTGGGGAGAGAGGCCGAAATCGGTCTCCTGACAACAACGCACGCCGCCCGGAGTCCGTTACACCTCCGCGACGCAAATTCCGGACTCCTCAGAACGCCATCATGACTCTCACCGCACCCTCGGCGCACGACCCTCGACGGATCGGCCGTACGGCCCTGTTGGCACTCTTTGCCCTGGCCTTGGTCGCTTCCGCCTCGGCCCAGACCGCGACCGTCTCAGGCACCGTCCTCGATGCCGACGGCGCGCCGCTCGCGGGCGCCAGCGTCTACCTGTCCGGCACGACGCGCGGCGACGCCGCCGACCGCGAAGGCCGGTTCGAGATCTTGAATGTCGATCCCGGCGCGTATCGCCTGGTCGCGTCGCTCGTCGGCTACGACCCCGCCCTCGAGGACATCACGCTGACGCCCGGCGCCGACCTCGAGGTCACGCTCACCCTCGAGGCCGGCCTCGAGCTGGGCGACGTCGAGGTCGAGGCCGAGTTCGACGACGCGTGGCTGGGTCAGTTCGACCGCTTCTTTACCGCGATCGTCGGCGAGTCGTGGCGCTCCGACTCGACGCTCGTGCTCAACCCGGAGGTGCTCTCGTTCCAAGAGCGCGGCAACCTCCTTACCGCGACGGCCTCGGCGCCGGTCGTGTTCGAGAACCGCGCGCTCGGCTACCGCCTGACCTACGACCTCCGTGTGTTCGAGGCCCGCCCCGACCGGATCCGCTACGACGGCGACGAGCTGTTCGAGGACCTGGAGCCGGCGTCGTGGCGCGACACCGAGCGGTGGCGGCAGGAGCGGGTCGCGGCCTACAGTGGATCGGGCAACCACTTTTTCCGGTCTCTCCTGGCTGGCACCTTTGCCGAAGAGGGGTTTTCGATCTCGCTGATCGCCCCGGACCGCCGCTCTGTTGGCCCCGCTCCCGACGACCTGTTCACTGTCCGCGACGACGGGTGGGGCACCCTGCGCGCACCGGGCGTCTTGATGGTGACCTACGCCGAAGAGGAAGACCCGGCCTACCTGTGGTCCGAGTGGTTCCAGGAAGACCGTGACTTGACGAGCCCCATCCAACGGTCCTTCCTGCAGACGGAGGAGACGACGGTCCTGGTCGATCCGCAGGGCACGCCGACGGACCCGTTCGCGATCTCGGCCGGCGGCTACCTCGGCTTCGAGCGCTTGGCCGACCGCGTCCCCGAGGACTACGACCCCGACGGGCCGGGCGCCGACGAGTTCGCCCCGACCGACTTCTAGCCGCCCTCGAGGGCAGCGACTCGAACGTACGGAGGGACTTGACACGGAGACCGCGGCGGCGTTGACTGTGGACGTGCGCGTCCTGCTCTTCCTCGTCCTCTCGGCCTCCGTCTCGGCTCAGACCGGCGCGGTCTCCGGTGCCGTCCTCGACGCGGAGGGCTCGCCGCTCCCCGGCGCGAGCGTTTACCTGTCCGGCACGACGAGAGGCGACGCCACCGACCTCGAGGGCGCCTTCGACATCCCAGCGATCGAGGCCGGCGCCTACCGGCTGGTCGTCTCGATGCTCGGCTTCGAGACCGACGTCCAGGACATCACGGTCGACAGCACCGACCTCGAGGTCGCAATCGTCCTCGAGGCCGAGCCTCTCGACCTCGGCGTGGTCGAGGTCGAGGCGGAGCGCGACGGGCGGTGGGAACGGCGGTTTCGGCAATTCCGTCACGCCTTGATCGGCGAGTCCTCGAGGGCGGACTCGACACGGATCGTGAACCCCGAGGTGCTGTCGTTCCGCAGCCGGTGGGGCACGCTGCACGCGACCGCCGCCGCGCCGCTCGTCATCGAGAACCGGGCGCTCGGCTACCGGCTCGTCTACGACCTGCACGTCTTCGAGGGCGGCGCGACGAGCATCCGCTACGACGGCGACGAGCGGTTCCATGCCCTCGAGGCCGCGTCCGACCTCGAAGCCGAGCGGTGGGAGTCGGCCAGGCTCGAAGCGTACCGGGGGTCGCTGCGTCACCTGCTGCGGGCTCTGCTAGCGGGCACGGCCGAGGACGACGGGTTCTCGTTCGCCCTCGTCTGGGAGGACCCCTGGGGCGCCCGTCCGACGTTCCGCTCCTCGGCACGCGGCATCATGCACCTCGAGGAAGACGGCTGGGGCACATTGCGCGTCCGCGACCGGCTCGACGTGACGTACACCGAGCCCGAGGACCCGGCCTACCTCGAGTCCGACTGGTTCTCTGAGCGGCGGCGCCGGCCCAACGGCGAGCAGCGGTCGTCGCTGTACGTCGAGCGCGGACGTGCGCGCATCGACCCGCAGGGGACGCCCGTGGACCCGTTCGCGGTCTCGGTCTCCGGCTACCTTGGCTTCGAGCGCTTGGCCGACCGCGTCCCCGAGGACTACGGCCCGGCGCGGTAGCCGCCCTCGAGGGCCGTGAGGCCGGCAGGGCCAGCGACGGTTCTCCGCGTTTGGGTTGACGAGAGGCGGTCATCCGCCGTATCGATGGCGTCATGCGTACGCTTTTGCTCTTCTTGCTCGTCGGCTCGGCCTCGGCCCAGACCGGATCCCTCGTCGGCACGGTCCTGGGCGAGACCGGCGAGCCCCTCTCCGGTGCCACCGTCTACCTCTCCGGTACCACACGCGGCGACGCGACCGACGACGCGGGCCGGTACGAGATCCTGTCGGTCCCCCCCGGCGCCTATCGCCTGGTCGGCTCCCTCGTCGGCTACGAGCCCGTCGTTCAAGAGGTCGACCTCGAGGACGGCGACACGGTCACGACCGACTTCACGCTCTACACCGCCCGACGGACGGTCGGGTTCGTCCGCGTCGAGGCCCCGCGGGACACGCGGTGGACCGGGCAGAACGTGCGGTTCGTGCGCGCCTTCCTCGGGGAGTCGGCCCGCGGCGACTCGGCACGGATCGTGAACCCGGAGGTTTTGGAGTTCCAAGAGCGAGCGGGCGTCTTGCAAGCGGCGGCCGCCAAACCGCTCCTCATCGAGAACCGAGCGCTCGGCTATCTCCTCACCTACGACCTGCGCGCCTTCGTCCAGACGGCCGACGAGGTCCGCTACGACGGCGACGCCCGCTTCGAACCGCTGGATCCTGGGTCCGACCTCGAGGCCGAACGGTGGGCTCGCGCGCGCGCCGACGCCTACCGGGGATCGCTCGCTCACCTGCTCCGCACGCTCGTCGAGGACGACCTCGAGGACTCCGGCTTCACGCTGACGCTGGACGAGGACCGCGCCACCGGCACGATGGGGACGATGGGCCAGGGCGATGCCGCACGCGTCGTCCGCCGCCGCGACGTCTTCCGCCACGACCGCGACGGTGGCGGCGTCCTCCGCTTCCGGGGAGAGCTCGGCGTCCGCTACGACGAGCCCGAGGACCCAGCGTTTGCGCGTTCAGCCCTCGTGCGCGGCGAGAGCCGGCCGACGGCGAACGCTCAGCAGTCTCTCATCGAACTCCGCGCGCCTGAGGTCCGCCTCGACGAGCGCGGCACGCCCGAAGCGCCCCTCGACGTTCTCACGCGGGGCTACATGGGGTTTGAGCGCCTTGCCGACTTGGTCCCGGACGACTACGCCCCGGATCGGTAGGCCACCGTGATCATGAGCGGCTCGGGGCCGTCGTCCGCTGTGCGAGTCCGTAGCGGGCGTGTGACGGGGGGCGAGACGCCTGCCGCCGAATGTGGGCACGGAGTTATCCCGACGGCTCTATACCGCGCACCCTCTCAGGATTCCGAGCCGACACCTCGCTGTGGCCGCTGCCGGCCTCCTCACTGCGTGTTCTAGCGACCCGCCTGCTTCCGACGTCCGTGGCGACAAAGTGGGGGCATTTTAGGACCAAGGTCGTGGAAATGACTCTTTGGGAGCCACGACCTTGAGGACATGCTGACCGTCGTCGGGGCACGGGAGGAGGTCGTTTTAGGGACAGAGAACTCCTCGGTGGCTGTCCGTCAGGCAGTCGCCGCCGCATTGTGGATTCGCTACTTGAGAACGGCTTGTTCGTCGACAACAACGCTGGGTTCGCAGAGCCTGGATACTAACCCGTCGTCCCCGAGCGGCCGCGCCAGATCGCCGACCTCGAGGACACCCGAGCTACCGCCTCACCACCCCACGACGCACGTCGGCCAACAAGGCCTCGCCCTGCGGCCACGGCCCGAACCCGTCCGACGCGTCGACGTGGCCGCACGCACCCAGATCGACGAACTGGGCACCCCATGCCGCGGCGAACGCCCGCGCCCTCGAGGGCGACACGACGGGATCGTCCAGGCTCGCAGCCACGACCGACGCGAAGGAGAGCTGGCGGAGTGGGACCGGCGCGAAGCCCGTCGCGGGGACGGAGAAGCCCGGCGCCTCGGCATCCGTGGGAGCCACCAAGAGCGCGCCGCGCACGTCGCACATCGTCCTCGAGGCCCAGTGCGCGACGGTCAAGCATCCCAGGCTGTGAGCGACCAGCACGCACGGCCCCGACGCGGCGACTGCGTCCTCGAGGACGCCGGCCCAGGCCTCGAGGTCGGGACGTTGCCAGTCGACTTGTTCGATGACCGAGATCCCGTCGGACTCGGCCCAGAGCCGCTGCCAGTGCGGGAGCGGCGAGCCGCCGTAGCCGGGGACGGCCAGGACCGGCAGCACGCCTATCTCGCCGTCCACGCGTCGATCTTGTCCTCGAGGTAGCGCCGCACGTTCTCGGACGGGATCGTGTCCTGGGCCATCGTATCGCGGTCGCGGACTGTAACCGTGCCGTTCTCGATCGTGTCGCCATCGACGGTGATCGTAAACGGCGTCCCGATCTCGTCCTGGCGGCGGTAGCGCCGGCCGACGGCGCCCTTCTCGTCGTAGGTCACGTTGAACTGCTTGCGCAGGTCAGCCTCGATGGCGTGGGCGGCCTCCGGCATCCCACCCTTTTTGACGAGCGGGAAGATGGCCGCCGTGAACGGCGCCAACGCGGGGTGGAACTTTAGGACCGTCCTCGACTCGGTCTTGTCGCCGTTGGTCACCTCCTCCTCGCGGTAGGCATCCGACAGGATCATCAGGATGGTCCGGTCGAGGCCGACCGACGTCTCGACGACGTAGGGGATGTAGCGCTCCTGCGTCTGGGGATCGAAGTACTCGAGCTTCTTGCCGCTGAACTCCTGGTGGCGGCTGAGGTCGAAGTCCGTCCTCGAGTGGATGCCCTCGATCTCGTTCCAACCGAAGGGGAACTCGTACTGGACGTCCTTGGCCGCGTCGGCGTAGTGGGCCAGCTTCTCGTGGCCGTGCCACCGCAGCTTCGAGGGCTGGATGCCGAGCCCGACGTGCCACGCCATCCGCTTCTCGGCCCACTCTTGGTAGGCCTCGAGCTGCGAGCCCGGCTTGACGAAGTACTGCATCTCCATCTGCTCGAACTCGCGCATCCGAAAGATGAACTGGCGCGCGACGATCTC
>NZ_JBARYR010000766.1:0-2097 GCF_049648075.1 Rubrivirga sp.
ACCACGGACGGCGTCGAGCGCCGGTTCGCTCGGTCGGCCGTCGAGTTCGTCGGGCCGCTCATCCGCGGGCGCTTTTTCCGGACGGACCCGGTCAAGACCCGGTTCTTCCTCGCCCCAACGGCCCGGACGCTCGGCGGCGGCGAGTTTCGCGGTGACCTCACGTACATCTTCCCGTCGCTCACGGCCGGCCTGAGCGACCGTGTGGACCTGACGGCCTCGGGCCTGATCGGTGTTTCGAGCGGGCTCGAAGACGACGTGTTCTTCACGCCGCTCGTCGGGCTCAAGGGCCAGGTGTACCGGAGCGACGGCGTCCAAGTCGCGCTGGGGCTGAGCGGGCAGGCCCAGATCGGGGCCGGTTCGAGCTTGTCGGCGGTCCCCTACGCCGTAGCGACGTTCGGAGACGAGACTCGGGCTATCTCCATCGGCTTGGGTGGTTCCATCGGGACGTTCGACGGCGAAGTTGAGGTCGGGAACGGGCTCGTGTACGGCATCGGCGCCGAGACCCAGCTAAACAACGGTGTCAAGCTGTTCGTCGAGGCTCTGGGCACCGTGGGCAGCGCCGACGTGAGCGAGGGACTCCTCGTCCTGCCAGGCGTCCGGTTCTTCGGCGACCGGTTCGCGTTCGACGTCATCGGGTTCCTCGCGACCGACTTCAAGCAGGTCTATGGATTCGCGCCCGTCGGTTTCCGCGCCTCGTATGGCTTTTAGCCGGTGGTTCGGCCTCGAGGGCGGGCAAGCAACACATCGGCCTCGACGAGTAGTGAGATCGGACTATAGTAGAATGGCGAAGGACGGTTACGATGAGGTAGCTCCCGTCCTCGCCATGTCCCGCCACGTCGCTCTCACCGTCCTCGCCATCGCGCTCGCCCTGCCGGCAGGAGCGCAGTCGCACCTCGTTGAGGGCGTAGGCCCGTACGTGTCGCTCGACCTCGCGGGCGGACCGTTCCCGGCATTCACTCCCGCGGGCGTCGACCTCAGCGGGAGTCTTGGTCTCGGCTTCGATGTCGCCGTGCTGCTCGCCCGTGGGACCACCGACATTGATGACGAACGGTTTCCGTACCCGCCCGAGACGCACCTCGGCCTCGAGGTCGCGTTCTCACTCAGGCTGGATCGGTCACGGTGGCGCGTAACGGCGATCGGCCTAGCGTCGCTCGCGAAAGGCTCGACGTTCACGTTTCCTACCGATGGTGGACCGACGGCTCTCAGCGGCGGCCTCAAGGCTATTGAGAGGCGTGCTCGCGCGAGCGTCGTCGGGTACTTCCCGTTGTACAGCGGGCCACTTAGCATCTGGGCAGGAGGCGGCCTCTACCGCGCCGTGCGCGAGTATGAGGATTCTATTCTCATCTTCGACGCTGGGGGACCGGACGAACGCGCGGTCGGAGGCGAGACGAGAACCGAGACTTCCTCGGGGGCCGTCGTAGCGCTGCCCGTCGCCCTCGAGGTCGGACGTGGAATGGTTCTAGCCCTCGAGCCCGAACTCCGCGTTGGCCTCGAGACCGTGGTCTTCGGTGTCGTCGGGGACGGGCAGGTCACGCTCCGGCTCAACCTGTAGCCGCCCTCGAGGCCGAGAGAAAGCGCGTCCTCGAGGACGGAGATCTCCGCACTTCCGCACTTCCGCACTTCCGCCACACGACCTCGAGGCCGGGACCCGTTCCGCCCTTGCCGACGACGGGCGTCGGCCCTACCCTGCCGTGTCCCCGTCCTCGATGGTCCGTCTCCTCGTCCTGCTCGCGTTCGCTGTCACGGCCACGGGTCCGGTGGCCGCCCAGTATTTCGACTTCGGCAAGAACCGGGTCCAGTACCGAGCGCACGAGTGGTACACGCTCAGGACGTCGCACTTCGACGTCTACTTCTACGAGCGGGACCACGGGCCGGGCGGTCGTGTCCTGGCCGAGTTCGCGGGCGAGGCGGCCGAGGAGGCCTACCGCGAGATCTCGGCCCTGTTCGGGACCGACATCGTCCGTCGCGTGCCGCTCTTGGTCTACCCGACCCACGCCGACTTCGCGGTCACGAACGCCGTCGAGCTCCCGATCTACTCCGAGGGCATCGGCGGCGTCACGGAGCTGTTCAAGAACCGGATCGCGATTCCGTTCACGG
>NZ_JBARYR010000767.1:0-2464 GCF_049648075.1 Rubrivirga sp.
CCGTGAACGGAATCGCGATCCGGTTCTTGAACAGCTCCGTGACGCCGCCGATGCCCTCGGAGTAGATCGGGAGCTCGACGGCGTTCGTGACCGCGAAGTCGGCGTGGGTCGGGTAGACCAAGAGCGGAACGCGACGGACGATGTCGGTCCCGAACAGGGCCGAGATCTCGCGGTAGGCCTCCTCGGCCGCCTCGCCCGCGAACTCGGCCAGGACACGACCGCCCGGCCCGTGGTCGCGCTCGTAGAAGTAGACGTCGAAGTGCGACGTCCTGAGCGTGTACCACTCGTGCGCTCGGTACTGGACCCGGTTCTTGCCGAAGTCGAAGTACTGCGCGGCCACCGGACCCGTGGCCGTGACAGCGAACGCGAGCAGGACGAGGAGACGGACCATCAAGGACGGGGACACGGCAGGGTAGGGCCGACGCCCGTCGTCGGCAAGGGCGGAACGGGTCCCGCACTCGAGGTCGTGTGGCGGAGGTGCGGAGGTGCGGAGGTGCGGGAATCTCCGTCCTCGAGGACGCGCTTCGTCCCGGCCTCGAGGACGGCTACAGGTTGAGCCGGAGCGTGACCTGGCCGTCCCCAACGACGCCGAGTACCACGTCCTTGAGGCCGAGACGAAGCTCAGGCTCGAGGACCAAGACGGCACCGCGCCCGACCTCGAGGGCGACTGGCAACGCCACGACCGCCCCTACAGACGTCTCCGTCCTCGCTTCGCCTCCAACCATGCGTTCGTCCGGGCCTCCAGCGTCGAAGATAAGAATAGAGTCCTCATAGTCGCGCACAGCGCGGTAGAGGCCGCTTCCTGCCCAGATGCGGAATGATCCATCACGGAGTGCGAAATACCGAACGACGCTCGCGCGAGCTCGCCGCTCAACGGCCTCGAGGCCACCGCTGAGCACCGTCGGCCCACCATCAGCGGGAAATGTGAACGTCGACCCATCCGCAAGCGATACAAGTCCCACCGCCGACACGCGCCATGGTGACCGGTCCGGCCCAAATGAGAACGCGACCTCGAGGCCGAGGTGCGTCTCGGGCGGGTACGGAAGCCGTTCGTCCTCGAAGTCGGTGGTCCCACGGGCGAGCAGCACCGCGACATCGAAGCCGAGACCGAGGCGGCGGCCAAGACTCCCGCTGAGGTCAACGCCCGCGGCGGTAAAGGCCGGGAACGGTCCGCCCGCGAGGTCGAGCGACACGTACGGGCTTACCCCCTCGACGAGGTGCGACTGCGCTCCTGCCGGCAGGGCGAGCGCGATGGCAAGGACGGTGAGAGCGACGTGGCGGGACATGACGAGGACGGGAGCTGCCTCATCGTAACCGTCTCTGACCTTTCTGCCGTAGTGCGATCTCACTACTCGTCGAGGCCGATGTGTTGCTTGCTCGCCCCCGAGGCCGAGACGCTAGAACGTGTACGACATGCCGAGATACGGGATCGGGACCGTGGAAAACTCGCCCCCCGAAGCGCCGAGGGCGACGGCGACGTCGGCCGCCAAGCGGTCGCCGAAGAACCGGACGCCGGAGAGGGTCCCGAACGCGACCTCGGTCTCGTCGGCGAACGCGAGCACGAGGTAGTTCTCGCTGATCAACTTGAATCGGTCGGAGATCTGACGGTCCAACCCGACGAGCAGCGCCGTTCCGTCGGCGAGATCGGACCCGTCTCCAAATCCCACTTGGTAGAACCCGTAGGCCCCGAGCGTCACGGCGCCGGCTTCTCCGCCGAACGTTGCGAGCCCGTAGACCGTCCCGATCGCGCCCGCGTCGAAGCTCTCGGTCGAGATCGGTACCGTCGCGCTCCCGCCGACGGCCGCCGCGAACCCGTCGCGCTCGGTGAGCGTGACTTTGGCGTTCCCGTTGACGCCGAGGAAAATCCCACCCGACGTGATGAGCGGTATCGTCGAACCGACCGACACGTCGAGCCGGTCGGTCACGCCGACGGCGAACGACGGAAAGAGGTAGTACGCCGAAAACCGCCGCTGGCCGTTGCCGAGGGACCGGGCCGTCGGCGAAAAGAACATGCGGGTCGAGGCCGGGTCGTACCGCGTGAACTGGCCGTCCAGGAGCGCCGTGATTTCGGCGACGCGGTCCTGCGGTACGCGCTGTTCGATGCCGGACTCGGTCACGATCACCAACGGGTCGGCAGACTCGTCTTGGACGTAGCCGACCAGGACGGTCCCGTCCTCGAGGACGACGCGGCGCAGCTCGCCGGTCTGGGCGTGGAGGGCGGGCGCGAACGCCGCTGAGGCGAGCAAGAGAGCGAGGTAACGTGACATCGGGAGGTGGTGAGACAGGAGGACGCTAGGCCGCAACGAGCGCACCGATGGTATCACGGCGCGACGCGAGAGTCGTGGTCTATTTGCACCATCCCCCTATAACCACCCCTCCGCCCGGTACCACAGGACCGCCCGCGACCACCCATCCGCCAGGCCGACCTCGAGGCCGTACCCGACCGCCTCCCGCGCCTTCGACG
>NZ_JBARYR010000768.1:0-2086 GCF_049648075.1 Rubrivirga sp.
TCTCCCCCGACGCGCAACGCGGCGAACCCGTCGTTGCCGCTCATGGTGAGTTGGGCGAGCGTGGTCTCCGTGCCGTCGTTGAGGTCGATGACGCCCCACGTTTCTTCCGCGCCCTGGTTACCGGCGACGACCACGTTCGTGACGGTCAGCGTCGCACCAGCGCCGCCGACGTTGCGCGTCATGAACGCTGCGCCAGCTCGCGCCGTGTTGCCGTTGAAGACGGCGTTGACGACGTTGACCGTGCCCCCTTGAACGAGGAAGCCGGCCCCGTCGCCGAAGTTTCCGATCGATCGGTTGCGTTCGAACTCGGCGTCGATGATCGTCAGGGTCGGGTCGTTCTGGGTGTAGAACCCGGCGCCTCGGCCCGGCTCGCCGGGGTTATCGAGGCTGCCCGCCACGTTGCTGTCGAACTCGACGTCACGGAAGACGGATGGGAGCCCGTTGAAGGGGGAGATGTACGCGCCGCCGCCGCGCTGGTTGGCGACGTTCTCCTCAAACTCGATACCGCTGGCGTTGATCGCAGCGCCTGAGAAGAGTCCGCCGCCCTGGAAGAGGGCGTGGTTCTCCTTGAACTCCACGTCCTCCATGGTGATGGCCCTAGGGGCGACGAGGAGGTAGGCACCGCCACCGAAGAGCGCTGTGTTCTCGGCGAACGAGACGTTGCGCAGCGTCGGATAGCCGTTTGACGTCCCAAGGTCGGAGTTGGTCAGGCCGCCGCCGCGGTCGTTCGGCACGGTGCCGTCGGCATTCCCGCCGGTGACGAGGAAGCCGTCGAGAACGGCCGTCTCGTCCACACCGATCGCGCTCACAACGTGGTAGCTGTTGTCGGAGTCGTCGCCCTCGACGCCAATGTCGCCCGAGAGGACCGTCCCGCCCTCGTCGGGGTCGGGCGTCCGCTGGTCGGCGCTCGTCTCCGTCCCGTTGAAGCCGCCCAGGACGGCGACGCCGCTCTTGAGCCGGAACGACTCGGTCCGGTCGGGATCGTCCGTCGGGACGTAGATGCCCTCGGCGACCCAGATCTGGGCCGGGGCGGTCGCGGCCTCGAGGGCCTCGTCGAGCTCCTCGAACGCGTTGGCCCACGACGAGCCGTCCTCGGCGCCGATGGCGTCGGCGTCGACGTAGATGATGGCTTGGGCGAGGGCCGAGGCGGGAAGCAAGGTCACAGCCAAGACGGCGAGCCGGAGGGTAGAGAGTCGCATGGAATCAGAGGTGAGATGGACGAAGTCGGAGGGCCGATCCGGTCGCCTCCACCTGGGTACGCACCGTTCTTGGCCGCGACCGGTCACGCGCCCCTACCTTTTTCCGACCACGCGTCCGATCCGTCCTCGAGGACGATCCCGTAGAAGAGGGCGCGACCTCGAGGGCGGATGACTGACTATCCGGCCGTTCTCTGTATATCAGAGCGGCGGCGTGCTCTCGCGCCGCGCCGCTCCCAACGCTCGCCTGCCCGTGTCCGACCGCCGTCGCGTCGTCTGGTACGAGGGGATGACCCTCGACCCGCACCACCTCCAACAATGGGACCGCGCTGTCCGCGCCGAGATCGACGCGCGCGTCGACGCGGTCGCCCGCTACGGCTGGGGGCTCGCGCACCTCGAGATCGACGCCGACCGGTTGGCGAATGGTGAGGTCGCCGTCCTGGGCGCACAGGGCGTCATGCCGGACGGGCTCCCGTTCCGGTTTCCCCAGGACGCGCCGCTCCCCGCCACCCGCGACGTCCGCGACGGGCTCGGCCCGACGGCCGAGAGCGTCACCGTCTACCTCGGCGTCCCGTCCTTCCGCGCCGGAGGCGCCAACGTCTTGCTCGAGGGCGCCGCCGCTCGTCGGGAGACCCGGTTCATCGCCGAGGCCATCTCCGTCGTCGACGACACGACGGGCGCCGACGACCGCGACGTCCAGGTCGGCCGGCTCAACGCACGCGTCCTGTTCGAGGGCGAGCCGCGCGAGGACTACGTCACCGTCCCCATCGCCGAGATCGGCCGGGGCGCCGACGGTAGCTTCGAGGCCCGGCGTGACTTTATCGCCCCCTCCGTTCAGGTCGGGGCGACCGGCGCCCTCGAGGCCGTGCTCCGCCAGACGACCGAGCGGC
>NZ_JBARYR010000769.1:0-4288 GCF_049648075.1 Rubrivirga sp.
ACGGCGCACCGCCCGTAGCCCGTCCTCGAAGCTGACGCCGCCGACGGCCGCGATCGCGCTCCACTCGCCCAGGCTGTGGCCCGCCACCACGTCCGGCCGGACGGCGCGGGATGCGAGAACAGCATTCGCGGCCAGGCTGTGCGTGTAGAGCGCCGGCTGGGTGATCTCGGTCGGTTTCAGGGCGTCGCCGTCGTCGCCGAACATCAGCTCTGTCAGGGAGAAGCCCAGGACGCGGTCGGCCTCATCGAGGAGGTCTCGGGCGGCGGGAATCTCGTAGAGGTCGGCGGCCATACCGGGCGCCTGGGAGCCTTGGCCGGGGAACAGAAACGCGAGCATGAGTCGTCAGGGGAAGTCAGATTCAGGAGCGACGCGACCTCGAGGCCGATGGTCCGACCGCCGCGCCCTCGAGGACGGGTTATGCCGAGAGCTCGGCCAGCGTCTTCTCGGCGACGGTGCTGCCGTCGTAGCTCCACTTGAGCCACGTCGCACCCCAGGTGAACCCGCCGCCGAACGCGGCCAGGACCAGGTTGTCGCCGGGGCGGAGCTCGCTCTCCCAGTCGGACAGGCAGAGCGGGAGCGTGCCGGCCGTCGTGTTGCCGTAGCGCTCGATGTTGACCATCACCTTGTCGCTCGAGAGTCCCATCCGCCGAGCGGTCGCGTCGATGATGCGCAGGTTGGCTTGGTGCGGGACGAGGTAGCGGACGTCATCGGCCCCAAGCTCGTTGCGCTCCATGATTTCGGCGGCGGCGTCGGCCATACCGGTCACGGCCTTCTTGAAGACCGAGCGGCCGTCCTGCTGGAGGTAGTGCGCCCGGGCATCGATGGACCCGTGCGTGGGAGGCATGAGGGATCCGCCACCAGGCATCTGAAGGGCCTCTCCCCCGCTGCCGTCCGAATAGTGGACCACGTCGAGGACGCCGGTGCCGTCGGTGGTTGGTTCCAAGAGGACCGCGCCGGCGCCGTCGCCGAACAGGATGCACGACGTGCGGTCGGTGTAGTCGATGATGCGCGACATCGTGTCGGCGCCGATGACCAAGACGCGCTGGTGCATCCCGGACTCGACCAGCTTCGCGCCGGTCGTCAGGGCGAACAGGAACCCGGAGCACGCCGCCGACAGGTCGAACCCCCACGCCTTGGTCGCGCCGATCGCGTCTTGGACGCGGCAGGCCGTCGCCGGGAAGACGGTGTCCGGCGTGGTGGTGGCCACGATGACGCAGTCCACGTCGCTGGCCCCCACGCCCGCCTTCTCGAGGCACGCTCGTGCCGCCTCCGTGCTCATGAACGCCGTCGCCTTGGACTCGTCGCGCAGGATGCGGCGCTCCTTGATGCCCGTCCTCGACTGGATCCACTCGTCGTTCGTGTCGACCATCGCCTCGAGGTCGGCGTTCGTAAGCCGGTCGGGCGGCAGGTAGGTCCCGACCGCCGTGATGGCGGCCGTCGTGCGAGAGGGCATCGAGGGCTAGGGGGATTGTTCGCCGGCGGTGTCCTGGAGCGCTCGGGCGATCCGGGCGGTCAGGTTTTGCTCAACCAAGCTGGCGGCGCTCAGCACCATCTGGCGGCACGCCATCGAGGACGACCCGCC
This sequence comes from Rubrivirga sp., assembly GCF_049648075.1. Classification (GTDB taxonomy): domain Bacteria; phylum Bacteroidota; class Rhodothermia; order Rhodothermales; family Rubricoccaceae; genus Rubrivirga. The sequence continues at coordinate 1,583 of NZ_JBARYR010000769.1, forward strand.
GTGCCCGATCACGACCGTCCCGTCGATGCCCAGCATCGGCACGCCGCCGAACGCTTGGTAGTCGAACGGGGCCAGCATCCCTTTGAGGACGCCTCCAACCGTCTGGGCTTGCTCGGCCTCGAGGGCCTGGCGCCCGATCTCGGCCTTGACCATCTGGGGCAGGATCGTCGCGACCGACTCGGCCAGCTTCAGCACGACGTTGCCCACGAACCCGTCGCAGACGCACACGTCGGCGCCGTGCTGCAGGATGTCTCGGCCCTCGACGTTGCCGACGAACCGGAACGCGCCGCGCTCGCCGAGAGCCGCCATCGTCTGGTGGGCCTCTTTAACGGTGTCTGTTCCTTTGCCTGGCTCCTCGCCCACGTTGACGAGCCCGACGCTCGGGTCCTCCTTGTCGAGAAACGCCGAGCCGAAGACGGCGCCCATCTGGGCAAACTGGACGAGGTGCTCGGGCCGGACCTCGACGTTGGCGCCGACGTCGAGGAGCACGCACGTGCCCGACGGCGTCGGGAGGTAGCCGGGGAGCGCGGGGCGCAAGACGCCGGGCAGTCGGCCCAGGCCGAACAGGGCCGCGGCCATGACCGCACCCGTGTTTCCTGCGCTCGCAAACGCGTCCGCCCGTCCGGCCTTGACGGCGCCGATTCCGACGTGGACCGACGACTGCGGCTTCTGCTTTAGCGCGACCGTTGGGCTCTCGCCCATCTCGATCACTTGGGGCGCGTCTACGACGCGGACGCGGCCGTCGTCGGCGCCGTGCTTTTGGAGCTCCGCACGGACCTGTTCTTCCGGCCCCACCAAGAGGACTCCGATCCGGTCCCCGGCCTCCTCGACGGCCTCGAGGACGCCCTCCACGACCACCGACGGGGCGTGATCTCCCCCCATAGCGTCGACGGCGACTCGGACGGGCATGGGCGACAGGCGGAGAGGCGAGAGGGGACGGAGAAGATACCTCGACAACGCCGAGCGCCCGCGCAGGCTCCCAAACGGGAGTGCGCGGGCGCATCAGGAGCGGGCCACCAAGGGCCGAGCGTTCCGACCTCGAGGCCGAAGCCTCAGGGAACGCTACGCGTAGTCCTCGGAGACCTCGAGGACGGCGCGGCCACGGTAGTGACCACACGTCGGGCAGGCGCGGTGCATCAGCTTAGCGTTGCCGCAGTTGGGGCACTCGTGCGGGGTGGGCACGTTCTTGACCTTGTACTCGGAGCGGCGCTTGCCGGTGCGGGCCTTGGAGTGCTTGCGTTTGGGGTTAGCCATCGTTTTCGAGGATGAGGGCCGAAGCCCGGAGAGTCTGTCTAATCGGTGTCGTCGCCGCGGAGAGCGCGCAGGGCCTCCCACCGGTCGTCGGCGATGCCGTCCTCGGAGGACGCGCCGAACTCGGTTGGGATCTCGGCCGCGCGGGCGGCCGGGCTCACCTTCCGTAGGGGGACGGCGAGCAGGAGCGTGTCGCGGACCGAGTCCGCCACGTCGATGTGGGTCGCGTCCTGGGGAAGCGGGCGCACGTCGTCATCTGCCTCCTCTGCGGTCGCGGAGAACAAGACCGCATGGCTGCCTTCGATCTCTTGGTCGTAGAGGTCGAGCGTCCGGTCGCACTCGAGGCGAGCGGTGGACCGGACGGTGTAGGCCGCGAGCACCCGGTCCACGCCGACGTCGAGGTTGAGGTCGACGGTGATGTCCGAGAACGTCTCGGGATCGAGGCCGAAGTCGTCGGCTGTCGGCTCGAGGCTCTCCTGGTGGAGGCCGTCGGGGAGCGGAGCAATACGGACCTGGAGCACGGTAGGTCAGGCGGCGGTCGTCAAGGAACGCGGATGGGGTCGCCATCCGGCAGATGTCGGAGTCGCAGAGCGATCTCAGAGCCTGCGAAGGTAGGTCCCGCCCTCGAGGGCGGACAAGGGCCTCACGCGAAGTTGACGCGGCCTCGAGGACGGGGCGCCCTGTGGCCGGTCTCGGTGTCGGGTGTAGGACGTTGGAGGGGCGACCCGGAAGCCGTACCGGGGGTCCTCCGGCCTCACCTCGACAATCGCTGGAGAGCGGTGGTTGACAGGATGTGGATAACGAAAGCCGAGCACCACAAGCGGCCGTTACACTACGATCACTTTCCAGTAACCCCCGTCCGTTCCTGGTGAGAGACGATACCCCATCTCGTTGTCGGGTAACGAAGTCACATGCGACCCTATCGGTGTGCCAACCGGTGGACAACTGGTGTCAGCGTTGGGACCGAGCTCGGATCTGGCGCTCTCAGGCCTGTTCCCTAATGTGGACAACTGCGCCGACACGTCACCAGAAAGGCTCGCGTGATCGAGTCGGCGTCACGATATTCCGCACCCGTCGATCCCCGAACCCTCCCTCTGCCACCCTGGTTTTCGCTTCATGGATCGATCGCGCGACGAGGTATGGGAGGAGTGCCTCGGGATAATCAGGGACAACATTAGCCGGCAGAGCTTTCGGACGTGGTTCGAGCCGCTCCGGGCGGTCGGCCTCGAGGACGAGGACGGCGCGCTCAAGCTGACCGTCCAGCTCCCAAGCCGGTTCTACTACGAGTGGCTGGAGGAGCACTACTTCGCGCTCCTGCGCAAGACGATCACCAAGGTCCTGGGTCCCGGCGGGCGCCTCTACTACGACATCGTGATCGAGCGCGACGAGCCCGCCCCGGGCGGCAAGCGCGGGGCCTCGATGGAGCTCCCCGCGCGCCAGCCCTCGAACGTGCCT
>NZ_JBARYR010000770.1:0-2838 GCF_049648075.1 Rubrivirga sp.
TCCTCGAACGCATCGAGGTCGCAGGGGCGGCCCTGGAAGCACTCCGGCCCCTCGACCGTATTCCACCCGTAGTTGCCCCCGGCCTCGACGCGGTTGACCTCCTCCCACGTGTTCTGGCCGACGTCACCGACGAAGATCCCCTCCGCGCTCACGTCCATCTTGAACGGGTTTCGCAGGCCGTAGGCAAAGATCTCCGGCCGTGCGGACGCGTCACCGACGAATGGGTTGTCAGCGGGAATCCCGTACGACTCGCCGTTTGGCACGTCGTCCACGTCGATGCGCGAGATCGTGCCGAGCAACGTCGTCAGGTCTTGGCCATTCTCAAACTGGTCGTCCGACCCTCCGCCGTCGCCGAGCGCGATGTAGAGGTAGCCGTCCGGCCCGAAGTCGATGGAGCCGCCGTTGTGGTTCGTCGCCGGCTGATCGGCCTCGAGGACGATGCGCTCCCTCGTGGAGTCGGCCTCGAGGGCGTCGCTCGCGCTCCGGGCGAACTCCGAGATCCGGGTCTTGATCGTCCCCCCGTCCAGGTTCGACGTCTGGGGCGCGGTGTAGTGGACGAAAAAGCGGCCGTTCGTGGCGTAGTCCGGGTGAAAGGCCAGACCCAGAAGTCCCGTCTCACCCCCGATCGCTGCGACGCGGGTCCGAAGGTCGAGGAACGTGGTCGGTTCGGTGTCGCCGGGCGCCAGCGTCAGGATGCGCGACGGCAGCCGGGGCCTCGCGTTCCGGTCGCCTTGCTCGACGACGTAGTAGCGCTGCTCGGCAGAGACGGCGACGACCTGAACGGGCTTGCTGAAGCGGACGCCCGGAAGGGCCTCCTCGATGAGGAGGTCTTGGGCGGCCAGCGGGGCCGAGACGGCAAAAGCCAGGACGGCCAGCAGGAGAGAACGCATCGCGGTGGTGGGTCGGGAAGCGGGCAATGTAGGCGCGTAGCTTGGTGACGCCCGTCCTGATCCCTGTGCGCCGTCTCGTCCTCCTGATCCTGATCGCCGGCTGCGCCTCGGAGCCGCCGCCCGCCCTCGACCGGGCCGCCCTCGAAGACGTCTGGAACCAGTGGGCCGCCGACCGAGACTCCGTCTTCGCAACGACGGCCGGCCCCCTTCTCGAGCCCGCCCGCGAAACGTTCGCCGGTCTCGACTACTTCGACTACGACTCGACGTTCGCCGTCCCGGCCGCGCTCGTACCCTCTCTCGGCCAAGACACCCTGGCCTTCCCGACGACGAGCGGCGACCTGCGTCCGATGGTCACGGCTGGCCACTTGGTCTTCGAGGCCGGCGACGTCCAGTGGCGCTTGGAGGCGTTCCGGCCGCTGGGCTCGGGCGAGTTGTTCGTCCCGTTCCGCGACGCCACGAGCGGGCGCGAGACCTATGGCGGAGGACGCTACCTCGACCTCGAGGAGCAACCCTCGGGCCGCTACGCGCTCGACTTTAACCGGTCCTACAATCCGTATTGCGTCTACGACCCCGCGTTCTCGTGCCCGCTGCCCCCGGCCGAGAACCGCCTGGAGTTGCCGATCACCGCCGGCGAGGTCATGCCGTCGGGCAAGCCGGGCGTCGACTCGCCCTCGAGGGCGACCGAAGGCTGAACGGCGTCCTCGAGGCAGCCCACGAGCTCAGTCCGCCCCCAACGCTAGGTCGCGCGGTGCCGCCACACTCGAGGTCGAGTCCTCGTCGTGCTCGGCCCAGTCTCCCGGCCTCGAGGTCGTGACAGGACGCGTGGGCGTCTCCACACCGAGGAACGCCGCGACCGTTCCGAGTTGATGCTCCACATCGGCCTCACCGAGCTCCACCAGACGCTCCACGTAGCTGGGGTGGAACAGGAGCATCGAGAGCCAGTCGGGGCTCGACGCGTCCCCGTTCGACAGGCCGCCGGTCACCAGACGCATCGAGGGCGGCAGAAGCGGCTCAAAGTCGCCCGCGAGGGCGCCCAAGTCTTTGGACGGGCGGATCACCAACAGCTCGACCGGCCGCAGCGCACCGCGGTGCTTGGCCGGGACCTTCTCGACCAGTGCGTTGACTCGACGCAGCGTCTGCGCGTCTTGGTCGATGACGTCGAGAAACACCGCGTTCATCAGGATCCCCAACATCCGCGTCGGCGGCGGGTACGCGTCGAGCTTGGGGGCCGCGGCCTCGATGGCGGTCTGTCGGTACCGAGTGGTGATCGCCAGGATCTTGTCCGCGCCCAGATGAACGGCCGGCGACAGCGGCGCCGTGAGCCGGATCCCTCCGTCGCCGTACCACCCCGCGCCCACCCTCTCGTCCTCGATGGCGACCGCAGGAAAGAAGAACGGCAGCGCCGCCGACGCCAGGATGTGCTCGGGCCGGATCTGGGTACGGACGGCCCGTCGCATGGGCCGGTCCCACGGGTCGAAGCCCTCGCCCTGCACCCAGGTCACCGACTGCCCCGTCGTGTACGAGGTCGTCGTGAGCGCGAACGCGCCCAAGTCCCCCTCACGAACGGATCGGTCGATGCTCTCGATGGGGCTCCCGACCGGACCGAAGTGTCCCTCTACAAACGTCTGGAGCGGGGTCGTGTCGAGGAATCCGCCTTCGGCCGGTGGCGCCACGTCCGGCGGACGGCGGACCAGCCGCGCCATCGCCTGCATCACCGTCGGCCGGTCGACGCGGTAGACGTGCTCGGCCTCGAGGGCCTGCCAGATCTTGACCAGCCGGTCGGCGGCGACGGCAAACGGCTCCCTCGCCGTGGACGCCAGGAATGCTGCGTTGAGGGCTCCCGCTGAGACCCCCGTCAGGACGTCCGGCCGCAGGCTCGGGAATCGCCGCGCCAGGGCTCGGAGCACACCCGCTTGGTACGCCGACCGCGCGCCTCCCCCGGTAAGCG
>NZ_JBARYR010000771.1:0-10069 GCF_049648075.1 Rubrivirga sp.
GTTCGCGCCCTCGCCTCAGGAGATGTACCCGTTCGGGCTGCCGCCTTTCGCGACGGTCTCGGTCCGCGACCTCGACCGGCACCTGTGCGGCGCCTCGAGGCCGGGCCACTTCCAGGGCGTCACGACGGTCGTGACGAAGCTGCTTTTGGCTTGCCGGCCGCACGTCGCCGTCTTTGGGCAGAAGGACGCGCAGCAGCTCGCCATTATCCGCCGGATGGTCGCGGAGCTCGGGTTCGGCCTCGAGGTCGTCGGCCACCCTATCGTGCGCGAAGCCGACGGGCTGGCGATGTCCTCGAGGAACCGCTACCTCTCGCCCGAGGAACGCAAACAAGCCATCGTCCTGTCCCAGGCCATTCGCGCTGTCGAGTCCGCCCTCGAGGCCGGCGAGCGCTCGGTCGACGCCCTGCGCCGCTTGATGCGGGAGACCCTGCAGTCGGCACCGCTGGTCCGGCCGGACTACCTCGAGGTCGTCGACGCGGACACGTTGGAGCCGGCCGTCACGCTCTCGAGTGAAAGCCCTTCCGATGGCCGGTACCTTGTGGCAGTCGCCGCGTTCGTCGGCGACACCCGCCTCATCGACAACACGACTTTGGTTGTTGGGGATTAGGTGTTGGGTGTTGGGGCTCTCCCCAATCCCTGATCCCCATCCCCCAATCCCCACACCTCATGACGATCACGCTGTTCAAGGGCAAGCTCCACCGCTTGACGGTCACCGAAGCGGCCCTCCACTACGAGGGCTCGATCACGCTCGACCGCGAGCTCATGGAAGCCTCGGGCATCCTGCCCTACGAGCGGGTCCAGGTCGTCAACGTGAACAACGGCGCGCGTCTCGAGACGTACACGATCCCGGACAAGGTGGGCTCGAGGACGGTCTGCCTCAACGGCCCCGCCGCTCGCCTGTGCGCGCCGGGCGACCTGGTCGTGGTGATGGCCTACGCCGACATGACGCCGGAGGAGGCCGAGACCCACCAGCCGCGCGTCGTCCTGGTCGACTCGGAGAACAACCCGACCCAGGTCTTCGACCTCGATGGCGCCGACGTCTCGGACCCGACGATGCCCGCCGTGACGAACGCCGTCGAGGCCGACGACATCTGGGCGCCGCGGCTCGGGCAGAAGAGCCGCCGCCCTCAAGGCCGCCCCCGCCGATAGCGCCGACTCCTCGCGAGGACTCGCCCTCGAGGTTGCCACCTCGAGAGCCAAAAAAAGGCCGGCGCCCTCGAGGACGCCGGCCCGTTTCGAAATGAGGTCGAGCGCTACGCGTCGATCACGTCGGCGCCGTTCTGGACGATCTCGCTCTCCGAGAAGAAGTAGCGGCCCTCCTTGACGCCGTTCTGGGCCGAGTCCGAGCCGTGGACGGCGTTCTCGCCCATCGAGGTCGCGAACTGCTTGCGGATCGTGCCCTCGGCCGCGTCGGCCGGGTTGGTCGCGCCGATCACCTCGCGCCACGTGGCGACCGCGTCGTCGCGCTCCAAGACGAGAGGGACGCACGGGCCGCTCGACATGAACTCGGTGAGCTCGCCGAAGAACGGGCGCTCGGCGTGGACGGCGTAGAAGCCCTGGGCCTGCTCCAAGGTCAGCGTCGTGAGCTTCATCGCGCGGACGGCGAAGCCCTCGGAGAGGATGCGGTCGAGGATCTTGCCGGCGTGTCCGTTGGCGACGGCGTCGGGCTTGATGATGGCGAGCGTGCGCTCCATGTCGGTCTGGGGAAGTGGGTCGGGCAATCAACCCCGAGGGCGCGGGCCAGACCGCGAATCGCCGGGGAAGAGGCGGGTAGCTTCGCGACGTGCCCTCCGTGCTCCGTGCTCCCGCCGCCCGCGTCTGGTTCTTCTGGACGCTGACGTGGAACGTGGTCGTGCTGGCGACGATGTGGCCGGCGTGGATCCTCGCGATGAAGCTGTGGCCGACCTCGAGGACGTTCTGGACGTGGCTGCGAGCCTGGGCCTGGTTGGTCCTGACCGGCTGTGGATTCCGAGTCGAGGGCGCCCATGACGCACCGAGGGGTCCTGTCGTCTACGCGGCCAATCACCAGGCCATGCTGGACATCCCGGCGCTCGCGTTGGGCATCCCCGCGCCGTTCGTGTTCGTGGCCCGCTCGGAGCTCCGGCGCCTCCCGCTCGTCGGCAGCATCCTGGCGGTCTCCCGGTGCGTCTTCCTGGACCGCCGTGCGCCGGGCGGAACGGACGCCGCCCTCGAGGCCGCGCGCGAACGATTGGAAGCCGGCGAGTCCGTCCTGCTTTTCCCCGAGGGGACGCGGAGCTACGGCCGCGACCTCGGTCGGTTCTACCCCGGCGCGTTCCGGCTCGCCCTCGAGGCCGGCGTCTCCGTCGTACCGGTTGCGATTGACGGCGCGTACCGTCTCCTGGACGAGAATGGGGAGACGGCCCAGCCGGGTCGCGTGACCGTCAAGCTCGGAGCCCCGATCGAGCCGTCCGGCTCCGCCCTCGAGGTCGGCCGACAGGTGCGGGCTGCCGTGAACGGGTTGCTGCCTTGACAGCGCCCTCGAGGTCGGCACACACGTCCCGCGGGGCGTCTCTACGTCTGACGCGTCCTCGAGGCCGAAGACGTCGCGATGACGTCCAAGAATCCGCGTCGAGTCGGCGACCTCGAGGGCGGCCCGCGCGCATCTTCCCCAATCCCCAATCCCCAACCACATGCGCATCGCCCTCGTCCAGCAGCCCGCCACCGACGACCTCGAGGGCAACCTCGCCCGCGGCCTCGAGGCCTTCGACCGAGCGGCTGACGACGGCGCCGACGTGGTGGCCTTCGCCGAACTCGCGTTTACGCCGTTCTACCCGCAGCGCTTGGCGACGCCCGCCGCCCTCGAGGCCGCCGAGTCCATCGACGGTCCGACCGTCCGGGCGTTCCAGGAGCGGTGCCGGGAGCGGGGCGTCGTGGCCGTCCTCAACCTGTTCGAGCGCGACGGCGACCGAACGTTCGACACGTCGCCCGTGATCGACGCGGACGGGACGTTGCTGGGCCGAACGCGGATGATCCATATCACGGACTACCAAGCGTTCCACGAGCAGGGCTACTACGCGCCCGGCGACCGAGGTCTGCCGGTCTTCGACACCGCGGCCGGCAAGATCGGCGTCGCGATCTGTTACGACCGGCACTACCCCGAGGCCATGCGCGCGCTCGCTGTCGCCGGTGCCGAGGTCGTCGTGGTGCCCCAGGCCGGCGCGGTGGGAGAGTGGCCGGACGGACTGTACGAGGCCGAGCTCCAGGTCGCCGCGTTCCAGAACGGGTACTTCACGGCGCTCGTCAACCGCGTCGGCCCCGAGGAGCGACTCACGTTCGCGGGCGAGAGCTTCGTCTGCGCGCCCGACGGAACGGTCGTCGCCCGAGCCGAACAGGGCACCGAGGAGATCCTGGTGGCCGACCTCGACCTCGAGGCCGTCGCCTCGTCGCACGCCCGGCGCCTGTTCCTGCGCGACCGCCGGCCGGAGCTCTACGCCGACTGGATCTGACGTCCGGGGGACGTGGTCGTGTCACGATGCTGGCGCGGCCGAGTCGCTTCGGCTACCAGCCCCACGTGCCGGGCGCGCCCTTGAACGGCCCGACTACCTTCGGCGTGACCCATCCGCCGTAGAAGCCTCCCGGTTGCGGCTCGACCCGCTCGTCGCCGATCCAGCACGCGTCCATCGGCCCGGCGTAGACCGCAACGTGGTCCTTGAGCGCTCGGTACGTCGGCCGAGGGTCGGGGTAGGCCCACGCCACCTTCTCCGCCCGGTGCCCGTTCGAGACGACGTCGAAGTAGACCGCGAGCCCCTTCCATTCGCACCCCGACGTCTCCGGCCGGCCCTCGAGGACGCCCTCGATGAAGGCGGACGGAGGCAGGTAGATCGTCGGTGGGTGACTGGTCTCCAGGATTCGCAACGCCTCATTGGTTCGCGCGATCTCCTGGCCTCCGAACGCGATGCGGACCGTCTCGCCGACGGCCTCGAGGGCGGGCGGGCGCGGGTAGTCCCAGACGGACTCTTGGCCGGGACCGGGCGGGATGGGTGTGACGGGAGGCATGGCGACGAACGGCGTGTCGGCCTCGAACGCCGTCGAGCGCGTCGAGGTCGCCGGTCCGTCCTCGAGGTCGCTCTACTGACGAGAGCTCCGCCGCTCGGTGGGACTGGGCGAGCGGGTCTCCGGCCACCCCTCGCGGACCCACCGCTCCGTGCCGAGCGCCCGGTCGATCTCGTCCTCGAGGGCGACGAGCGTGAGATGGAAGTCGGACACGCACCCGTGGTAGTGGAACACGGCGTGCTCGCCGCCGCCCGTCTTCACCATCGTCGTTGCGGTCGCTGAGTCCGTCCAGTAGCTCGAGCACGGCCCTAGATCGCCACCACGGGTCTCGCTGAGCGAGTCCGGCAACGCGTCGTACCCGGCTCGGCGGAGGGTCGAGACCAGGCCGGCCACGACCGACGGCGCGACCGTGTGGCTCGCCTGCCCAAGCACCTCGACGTGTTCCTCGCCGACGTAGCGGACGGCTCCACTGCCGTCGACCTCGACGCTGTACGTCGGGTCGCCGTTGAACCAGTCGCTCCGCGTCAGGCGAATGAGTGTGTCGCCGTCGTCTGTCGAAGCGCCAGAGGGGACGGGCTTGGGAGCGTCGGCCGGCTGGGCGCACCCGGCCAGGAGTGCGAGGGCGAGCAGCGGAAGGACCAACATGGCTGAACAGGTGGGGGAAGTACGCTACCATGCGTCCCGCGTCTGCACCTGGAGCCCCAAGGCACTTCGGATACCACCGTGGAGCCACCCGGCCCTCGTCCTCGAGACGCTGTCGGACTCGCCGTTCTCCATGCGCGTCCAGCGTCGGGCGTTAGACTGGCGGATGGCCCGCAGCGACACCGACTCCTCCGCCGACCTCGAGGCCGGACCCGTCCGCGTGGCCATGTGGAGCGGACCCCGCAACCTGTCTACGGCGCTGATGCGGTCGTGGGGATCCCGCGCGGACACCGTCGTCACCGACGAGCCCCTATACGCCGTCTACCTCGCCGGGACCGGCCTCGACCACCCCGGTCGCAACGACGTCCTCGAGGCCCAGCCGACCGACTGGCCGACGGCGACCTCGAGGCTGGCTGGGCCGGTGCCGACTGGAGCCGGGGTGTGGTACCAAAAGCACATGGCCCACCACCTGCTTCCGACCGTCGGGCGAGAGTGGCTCGACCACGGCTTTCGGCACGCGTTCCTGATCCGCGACCCCGCCGCCGTCTTGGTCTCGCTGGACCGCGTGACGCCAAACCCGACACTCACCGACACCGGGCTCCTCCAGCAAGCCGAGCTGTTCGCTCGCGTCGCCGACCTCGAGGGCGAGCCCCCGCCGGTCATCGACTCGGCCGATGTGCTGCGGGACCCGGAGGGCACGTTGCGAGCTCTGTGCGCCGCCCTCGAGGTGGCGTGGGACCCGGCCATGCTGTCGTGGGCGCCTGGCCCGCGTGACACGGACGGCGTCTGGGCGCCGCATTGGTACCGCTCCGTCAGGGCCTCGACCGGGTTCGGGCCTCCGCGCCCCGGTCCGGCCGCGGTCCCCGGCCGATTGCAGTCCGTCCTCAAGGAAGCCCAGCCTCTGTACGACACGCTCTCTCACCACCGCCTCCATGCTCCAGCAGTTTGACGAACGCAACCGGGACCTGATCGTCAACATCGGCGGCGACCTGGTCCATCGCGACGATGCCGGCGTGTCGCCGTTCGACTCTCTCGTCCAGGGCGGCGACGGGGTCTGGGAGGGGCTCCGGCTCTACGACGGCCGGATCTTCCGACTGCGCGAGCACCTCGACCGGCTGGTCGACTCCGCGAAGGCGTTGGCCATCGAGGACGTGCCGTCGCGCGATCACATCGTGGCTGAGATCCGAAAAACCCTCGAGGCCAACGAGATGCGCGACGGCGTCCACGTCCGGCTCACACTGTCGCGGGGGACCAAGATCACGTCGGGCATGGATCCGCGTCTCAACCAGGCCGGCCCGACACTCATCGTGCTCGCCGAGTGGAAGGCGCCCGTCTACGACACGTCGGGGCTGCGGCTCCAGACGTCGTCCGTGCGCCGGTCGCCGCCGGACTGCCTCGACCCCAAGGTCCACCACAACAACCTGCTCCCGTCGATCCTGGCCAAGATCGAGGCCAACGCCGCCGGGGCCGACTCGGCGCTCTTGCTAGACCGACAGGGGTTCATCGCCGAGTGCAACGGGACCCACGTGTTCTTGGTCAAGGACGGCGTGGTCCAGACCTCGCACGCCGACGCCTGCCCCGAGGGCATCACGCGCCAGACCGTCCTGGACCTGTGCGTGACCCACGACATCCCGCACCGTGCCGCCCGGCTGTCCACGACCGACGCCTACCGCGCCGACGAGATGTTCTGCACGGGGACGATGGGCGAGCTGGCCGCCGTGACCGCCCTCGATGGGCGGACCATCGGGACCGGCTCCGTCGGGCCGATGACCGAGCGGCTGACGGCGCTGTTCCGGGCCGAGGTGGCGGCCGGCGGAGAACGCGTTCTGACGTAGCCGTCTCGCTCGTCACCAACAGGTCATCGCAGGGTATGGCTCGTCCTCGAGGACGAAGAGAAAACCCTAGCAGACGCGCTCGGTTGCGGCAGTTGAGTTGTCCGTACCGTTGAGGGCTCATCCAGCAATCTTGGCGCTGGCCGCCAGCGTGACCTGTGCACCACGGCGCCTGACACCCACGACGACCTACAGACGGTCCTCGTCACCTGCACGCTCAAGCGACCGCCACGGCCGTCGCACACGGACACGTTGGCTGGACGCCGGCGGGCACATCGTCGAGGTGAACGCCGTCGAGGTCGACCGCGTGCGATCTACAAACCTCGAGGTCGCGCCGGGCGTCTACCCATCCATGGAGGAGTGCCGTCGGGCCGCCCTCGAGGACGCCGTCTTGATCCTGGACGACGGTACGACATGACGGCGCCGGCTGCCCACTTCGGGCAGCCGGCGCGCGAGACGTCGAGGACGAAGACGCTACGAGACGGTGTCGAGCGTGTCGTAGTCGTAGTTCGCCTCCTCCTTGCTGCGGATCTGAGCCGCGACGGTCAGTAAGATGCCGTAGATCACCTTCGACGAGACGTCGGCGACGGTGTACGTAATCGAACGCGCGACGACAGCGGTCTCGCCGTCGAGCAGCGGCAGGATGCCCACGCCCGATCCGTCGGGCAGGTTGGCCGTGATGGCCGGCATCAGGTACGCGCCCGGGTAGAGCATCCACGAGACCAGGAACAGAGTCCAGATGGTGCCGATCAGCTTGGCCGCGCCCGGCGCCATTCCAATCTTGCCCTCGTCGAGGATCTTCTTCATCAGGTACAGGACGTGGAAGAAGAACAGGGTCGAGATAGCACCCCAGACGTAGAAGGCCATCGCGTTCGAGACCTCGTAGTACTGGCCGATGTAGCCCGTGATGATCATCATCGCGCCCGAGAAGAAGAACTGGTTCCGCGTGGACGCGAACTTGTCACCCGTGATGTTGATCACGAACAGGATCTGGAACAGCAGCATCGGCACGTCGATGAGCCAGTTCAGGTACCGGTACCCGTTCGTGAACGTGGACGCACCGTCGGCGCGGACGTACTGGTTGAGTCCCTCGTCATAGACGAACGCGTAGTCCCAGTTCTGCGCCTGAGCGTAGAGCAACAGGAACGCAGAGACCATCACCACAACCGAGAGCACTGAGGAGATCCGGTACTTCGGGGCGACCGACTTCATCGTTAGGATGAAGTAGAAGAGAGCCGCCAGCATCACGGCGTACCCCAGCGTCAGAACATGGGCGACCATGTCGTAGGCCATCGGGGAGTACGAGAAGAAGTTCTCGAAAGGAATGTTGGGTATCATTTGGGTGAGGTTTGGGAGGGGGTGACCACGGATACAATGTACAGCCGACGCCTGTTAGGCGCTTAGTTGTTGCCTGAGATGACTATGATGTAAAAGCTTAAGGTTTGGACTTAGGGGGTTGCCTTAGGTGGCTGCATGCGTTCGCGTCAAAACGCGCCCGGTGGTCCCTATCGCTCGAGACCCCGAGATCTCGTGACCCCGAGATGAAGTGGCCGGACGTGGCTGTTGGGTGTCTACGTCTGGACAGGTGGGAAACCCGAGGTCTTGCCGAGGGGTCAGCAGGACGCCCAGCCCTCAAACCATGATGGACGCCGCCACGCTCGCCGCCCGCCGCCGCACTCTCGCCGGCGCCCTCGGGGGCGGAGTCGCCGTCCTGATAGGCAACGACCCGGAGCCGATGAACTACCCGGCGAACCACTACGGCTTCCGCCAGGACGGCTCGTTCCGCTACTACACCGGCCTCGATGAGCCGAGCCTGGCGCTCGTCCTCGATGTCGAGAGCGGCGAGTCGACGCTGCACGGGCGTGAGTCGACGCTGGAAGACAAGGTCTGGGACGGCGAGACGCCGACGATGGCCGAGCGCGCCGAGTCGGCCGGGATCGAGCACACGGCGCCGGTCTCCGACCTCGAGGCCGCGGTTCGTGGGATGCGAGCGAAGGGGCGAGAGGTCCACGTGTTGCCGCCGTACCGGGCGTCGCAGCGCGAGCGGTTGGCCGGGTTGTTGGAGGTGCCCGCGTCCTCGATCAAGCCATCCGACGCGCTCGTCGAGGCCGTGATTGCGCAGCGGATCTTGAAGACCGACCTCGAGGTCGCCGAGATCGAAGTTGCGGTCGGGATCGCGGCCGAGATGCACCGGACCGCGATGCGGCTGGCGCAGCCGGGGCGGACCGAGTTCGAGGTCGCCGCGGCCATCGAGGCCGTCGCCAAGGGGAAGGGCTCGTACCTGTCGTTCCCGGCCATCGTGACGGTCCGGGGCGAGGTCCCGCACCACCACGCCTCGAGCCACGTCTTGGAGGCCGGGGACCTGCTGCTCCATGATGCGGGGTGCGTCGCGCCGGGGTCGGGTTACTGCTCCGACATCACGCGCGTATCGCCAGTCGGCGGCACGTTCACCGACCGGCAACGGTTGATCTACAGCGTCGTCCTCGAGGCGCAGGTCGCGGCCATCGAGGCCTGTGGGCCGAGCGTCTCGTTTCAGGAGGTCCACCGACTGTCCGCAGCAACGATTGCGGCGGGCCTAATTGACATTGGGCTTCTCCGCGGGAATGTGGATGACATCGTCGAGGTCGGCGCGCACGCGGCGTTCTACCATCATGGGCTCGGGCACCCGATGGGGCTCGACGTCCACGACCTCGAGGGCTTGGGCGAGGACCGTGTGGGGTACGGCGACGAGGCGACGCGGAGCACGCAGTTCGGGACGAAGTACCTCCGATTCGCCCGCGCGCTCCGGCCCGGCATGGTGATGACCATCGAGCCGGGCGTCTACTTTAACCGCGTCCTGCTCGAGACGTGGGCCGACGAAGGACGTTTCTCGGAGTTCGTCGACTACGACGCCGCATTCGAGTGGGTCGGGTTCGGAGGCGTCCGCATCGAGGACGACGTCCTGATTACGGAGGACGGGCACCGCGTGCTCGGGCCTCCGATTCCCAAGAGTCTCGAGGACGTCGAAGCGGTCGTCCAGGGTCGTTAGCGGTGTCGGTCGTCGTCCTAGTAGGGGCCCGCCCTGGCGCCCTCGATGCGGCCGAGCGGCTCGGCCTCGAGGTCGTGGTTGTCGTGGAGCAAACGTCGAAGACGGCGACGCGGGCGCGTTGCGTCCTCGAGGTCGACTTCGGAGCGTCAGCGGAGGCGTGGCGGGGCGTCGCGGACCAGCTTGGCGAGGCCGATGCCGTCGTGGCGCTGACCGAGCGGGCCGTCCTGCCGGCGTCGCACCTGCGCACGGCGCTGGGTCTGCGCGGGTTGTCGGTCGAATCAGCTAGGCTGTGCTCGGACAAGCGAGCAATGAAGCGGGCCGTGAGGGCGGCGGGGCTTCCGTGCGCCGACTTTGTGGAGGCCGACGACGACCTCGACGCCGACGCCATCATCGAGCGGCTGCGGCTTCCGCTCGTGCTCAAGTCGGCCGTCGGATCGGGGAGCCGGGGGACGACCGTCGTCCGGGACCGCGCCGACGTGCCGGACGTCCTCGAGGACGGCTGGATGGCCGAGTCGTTCGTCGTCGGCGTCGAGATGAGCGTCGAGTCGTTCGT
>NZ_JBARYR010000772.1:0-1975 GCF_049648075.1 Rubrivirga sp.
ACGGCGCCACGTTCGACGCCTCCGGCATCCCCGCCGAGCCGAGCGAGAGCCGCGTCCGCCAGGGCTTCCTCGAGGCCTCGAACGTCGACGCGATGAGCGAGATGGTGGACCTGATGGGCCACGTCCGCCTGTTCGAGTCCCAGCAGAAAGCTTTGAACACCACGGACAGCGTCTTGGGCGCCGTCACCCGCGACCTCGGAACGTTCTGATTGGGGATTAGGGATTGGGTGTCAGGGATTGGGGGTGCTCCCTCAGCCTCCTTCCCAATCCCCAACCCCTAAACCCCAACCCCCATATCAATGCTCCGTGCCCTCCGAACCGCCGCTCTCGGCATGAGCGCTCAGCAGATGAGCGTCGACAACACGGCGAACAACTTGGCCAACGCCAACACGACCGGGTTCAAGCGCAACCGCGTCGCGTTCCAAGACCTGCTCTACCAACGCGTCCGCGCGGCGGGTGGAGAGGACGGCGCTGCGCCCCCGGCCCGGCTTCAGATGGGTCACGGCGCCATTGCCGTCGCAACGGTCGGCACGTTCACGCAGGGCGGATTGACCGAGACCGGCAACGCCCTCGACATGGCCGTCAACGGCTCCGGCTTTTTCGCCGTCCAGATGCCCGACGGCAGCCGCGCCTACACGCGCGACGGCGCCTTCACCTTGACCGCCGAGGGCCTGATCGTGACCCAAAGCGGGTTCACGCTCGACCCCGGCATCGAAGTCCCGCCTGACTCTCTCGAACTCCAGATCCAGCCGGACGGGACCGTCCGCGCGCTCCTGCCCGGCGAGCCCGAGCCGACCGAGCTCGGCCAGCTCGAACTCGCCCGATTCCAGAACCCGGCGGGATTGCGCAACATGGGCGGCAACCTGTTCGCCGAGACCGAGGGCAGCGGGACGCCCGTCGTGGCGCCGCCCGGACAGGACGGCATCGGGACGGTCCAGCAAGGACTCCTCGAGGCCTCGAACGTCGACGTCGTCCAGGAGATGGTCGACCTGATCGCGAGCCAGCGCGCCTACGAGCTCAACTCGAAGATGGTGCAGGCGGGCGAGGAGATGCTCCAGATCGCCAACGGCGTCAAGCGATGATCCGAACGCTCACCCTCGCTCTCCTGATCGCGGTGTCCGGCGCGGCCCAAAGCTCCGGTCCGATCGCGATGGAGGTCGCCCGCTCCGAGGCTCCGCCCCGCGTCACCGCCGACCTCGAGGTCGAAGTCGCCGCACGAGCGGCCATCGAGGACGTGTGGGCCGACGCCGAGGTCGAGGTCGTCCGGCTCAGTCGGGCCGCCGCGTCGGCGTCCCCCGTCCGCGTCCGGTTCCGTGACACCGCACCGAGGGGCCGCGTCTCGGCCGAGGTCGAGACACCGATCGATGGCGTGTGGCAATCCGTTGGGTGGGCCTTCCTCGAGGTCTCCGTCTTCGAAACCGTCTGGGTAGCCAGCCGCGCCCTCGAGGCCGGCGATACGGTCTCAGACGCCGTCGAATTGGCGCGTGCGGAGGTCACGGGACTTTACGCCGAGCCGCTCGCCATCGACGACCTCGAGGGCTGGACTGCGACCGTCGACCTCGAGGCCGGCGCCGTGGTGACGAGCGCGAGTGCCCGCCCGCCCGTCGCCGTCGCGGACGGCGAGCCCGTCCGCGTGCTCTACGGTCGTGGGGCGGTCCGCGTCGAGCTGACCTGCCAGGCCCGCGAGACCGGGTCTGTGGGCGAGGTCGTCCGCGTCGTCTGCTCCGACCCCTACGCCCTGTACCGCGTCCGCGTCACCGCGCCGGGCGCCGGGACGTGGGCCGTCACCCTCTGATCTCATGATCCGACTCATCTCTGTTCTTCTCCTGGTCGCCGCCGCGGCGAGCGCGCTCTCTGCGCAACCGCAGGGCGCTCCGGGACAGCCGATCTCGCTCTACTCCGACGTCCGCGCCTACGGCGTCGGCGACTTGCTGACGGTCGTACTGGCCGAGCGGACCTCGGCGCGACGGCGCTC
>NZ_JBARYR010000773.1:0-2165 GCF_049648075.1 Rubrivirga sp.
GGATGGGCGCCGAGACGAGCGGGACCCGTTTCTCGGACCTAATCCGCATCGAGGACGGCGCGACGCTGCGCGTCTGGCAGGGCGCGACGGTCGCGTTCGACGGCGGCCTCGAGGTCGAGCGGGGCGCATCGTTTATGTGCGAGGAGGGGGCGGTGTGCACGGTCCGCGGGGAGCGCGCCCTGGAGGTCGAGTGAGGGGTTGGCGGTCTTCGGCGCTCTGCTAGTAGTAAGCGCTCGAGGGCAGACCCTGACACCAAGCGACGAGAGGCGCCCGGAGTGTAGACTTGAGTGTAGACTTGAGCCGTCTGACCTCGCTGACATCTCATGTTTCGACTTTTTACGGCTATCGTAGTCGTCCTGATCACGCCTGCCGCCAATGCTCAGTTTGGCGGCGCAGACATTCCCGACCTCTCTGATGTGGCTCGCGCGTTAGCGGGTACGCAAGAAGCCCCGACCTCTGGAACGTCGGGAGTGGTTCGCTCCGGGCTCGTGGTTCCTCGTGTGGAGCCCGGTGAGACCGCCCGCGGAATCGCCCGGATGTTGCGAGAGAGCGCCGAGCAGAACAGCGGCCCACAGCCGGTGCTGGCGCAGTTCGAAGCGCAGATGCCAGCCATCCTGGCCAACCTCGAAACGACCCTCGAGAGCGTTGGGCTGGCGCCACGAGATTTTGGAGTCGCTGCGGGTTACGCACTCATCTACTTCTGGGAAGCTGCCGAAGCTGAGGTGATTCCCGAGGCCGCGTCGCTTGCGGCAGCGCGGACGGTTGCTACAGCGACAGGTGAGGCCTGGAGCGACACGTTCGCGGCGATGACCGACGCGGAGCAGGAGCGCGCCTACGAAACGCTCCTCATCGTGCCGACGATGCTGCACACGTTCGCGCCGCTGTTCGAGCAGAACGACGAGCCTGCGCGGGGTGCGGAGATGCGCGCAACGGCGCGCTCACTCTTTGCGGCCCTGTTCGGCACCGATCCGGCCTCTGTGCGGGTGGACGCGCGTGGCCGGATCTCCGGCCTGTCCTCCGGCGCGATGGCGACGCCCGACGGCCTCAGCCCCACGGAAGAGAACGCCGCCGCCGCATCACCTGCTGCTCCCCGAATCTCTGGCGGCGCGCTCCCGAGCGCGAGCGCAAACGGCGCTGATATCTACATCAAGTACACGTGGGGATACGGACTGAACGGGATGATCAACAGCCAGGAGCCGCTCATCCTCTTCCCTGACGGCACTGCTGTGACAGACATGCCGGCCGGTGGCGTCACCGAGTTCACGCCCGGGGCCATCCGAGCAGGGCTGGACTCCGACGACCGGCGCGAGCATGTCGGCACGTGGGAACGCTCCGGCAGCCGCCTGACGCTCCGCGTCGACGGCGAGACACGCGTGCTCCGTAGAACGCCCCGCGGATGGTGGGACGACGAGGACCCCATTGACAACGAGTCGGGATACGACACGTACTTCCCAGTCGTGGAAGCAGGCACCCGCCACATCCTCGGGCCGTGGGAGACGAGCACGGTCCTCGTGACAGGCATGAACTCGCCGAACATCCCGACAGTGGGCTTCGGCGAATCGACCGACCGCGTGTTCTACGCCGACGGTACGTACTCTGAGCTGAGCGAACGCGCCGTGACGGGCGACTTCGGGGGCGTCGGCGCCTACCAGACCAACCGGGGAAGCGCGGCGGGGCGCTGGCGCTTAGATGGACCCCTGCTCACCATCGAGCAGGACGGTCGGCGCGGTATCGTGCTTGGCTTCATTATGCCGAACTGGAGCCTGGACAACCCCAACGATGACATGTGGGTGGGCCGTGACTACTGGGAGCGCCCAGACTGACCGCCACGCGCTGGGTCAACGCTTGGCGCGACTCCTACAACCCCGCTTCCAACCCAGCGGAGGTAGAGCCGTCCTCGAGGTCGGAAGTGTTGCCCTGGAGCCTGTCAGAAGTCGTCCTCGAGGCCGCGCATCGACCTCGAGGGCGGGTGCCCTACGCGTAGATGCCGCGCATGCGGAGCGCGCCGGCCACCTTCTCGATCGCGATCACGTAGGCCCCGATCCGCATCGACGTGTCGTAGCGCTCGGCCGCGTCGTAGACCCGGTCGAAGGCCGTCCGCATCATGCGGTCCAGGCGGCGGTTGACGCGGTCGATGGTCCAGAAGTAGCCCTGGCGGTCCTGGA
>NZ_JBARYR010000774.1:0-2174 GCF_049648075.1 Rubrivirga sp.
TCTGCAAACGGACGCAGCCCTAGGTCGTCGACCTGATCGTCCTCGAGGGTGTCGATGGCGATCGCCCGCTGGGAGGCGACGGTCGAGAGAGCGACCTCGAGGGCGCGGCCCGCGGCGCCCTCATCGAGGGCGGCAGGGGCATGGAGGGGCTTGAGCCGGCCGGTTTTGGTGGACCGCCACAGCGAGACCGCATCGGCACCGAGCGTGGCAGCGGCGATGGCGGCGGCCGGGGCTCCAAAGCTGTCGACGCCCTCGAGCTGGGCGAGGTCGACCAAGGCCCGCTGGCGGATGAGCGCGGTCTGGGCCGCGTCGGCGAGGTGGTCCTCGCGCAGCTTGCGCTCCGTCACGTCTTGGAGGACGCCGACGAGCCCCAAAACATAGCCGGCGTCGGAGCACCACGGCCGGCCGGTGTTCTCGACCCAGCGCTCGCCGTGCGCGGTCTGCACCCGGTAGACCGCCCGGAACCGGTCGGCGCCCTCGACGGGGCCGTCCGTCAGCCCCTCCCCTTCCACCACCTCTCGGTGGTCGAGCAAGGAGGACAGTCCGCCGCGGGCTTCGATTTCGCTGCGGCTGTAGCCCGTCAAAGCCTCGATGGCGGGGCTGACAAAGTCGAAGGAGGACCCGTCTGCCGTGTACCGGAGCCGATACAAGACGTGGGGCGCGTGGTCGGCCACGACCGACAGGCTGGCCTCGGCATCGCGCAAGTCGCGGAGCGCCTCGGTCTCGGCGGTGACGTCCTCGATGGTGCCTTCGTAGTAGAGGACCTTTCCCGTCTCATCGCGGACGGCCCGCGCGCTTTCGCGCGTGTGGATGCGCTCTCCGGTTCGCCGCGTCCACGATAGAACGAGGTTCCGCACGGATCCCGTCTCGCGGAGCGCGTCGAGAAAGGCCTCCCTCGGGTATCCGAGATCCTGCTCGACAGAGGCCGACACAAGCGCCTCCACGGACGGGACGCCCAAGATGTCAGCGAGTGCGGGGTTGGCATATATGACGTAGCCGTCGAGCGAGGTCCGGTAGAGTCCGACGGGGAGGTGATCGGCAAGGGACGCCAGCCGGTCGTGGTCCAAGGCGCTCGGGGGGGCGACGTCCTCGAGCGTCTCCTCGGGCGCGGCTTCGTCGGGGGCCAGTGGCGGACTCGAGGCCGGCGGCTCGGCTCGGTTGGCGGCGAGCGCGGCGGCGAGATAGGCGAGCTCGTGGAGCGGAAGGGCCTTCGCGTCGCTCCCCGCCATGAGGAGCGGGACGCGATCGGCGACGACGACGAGAGGGATCGAGTCGGGCACGTAGGCCGCGACCTCGACGTCGTCGACGGGTCCGCCGGGCACGAAGACGACCGCGTCCCAGGACTCGGCGCCCTTGGCGAGCGTCGAGCGCAGGATGTCGGAGGTCGGCGCTAGGCGCCCTTCCACCGGGCCGCCCTGGCGAACGGCGTCGAGCGCCTCGACGGCGGCGTCGGGGGCGGCGACGAACAGGATGCGGGGCAGAGCGGACATGCGCAGGGGGGTTGCGCGCTCCTGAACGCAAACGGAGTGCCGGACCTCGAGACCGGTCAGGGACGCCGACTCCCGCCGTCATTTCCACCGATACCGTCCCGATTCGTAACGCTTGTGTGGGGTATCGTGCCACACGACCTCGATGCCATGTCCGCCACGTTCGCTCTCACCCTGCTGTCCCTCGACGGCGTCGGCCGCGTCACTGCACACCGGATCCTCGAACGGTTTCCCTCCCTCGAGGCCGTGCGCGAGGCGCCGCTCGAGCAAGTCCTGCTCCGGCTCAAAGGTGTTCCCAACGCCGACCGCACCGTCGGCACGGTCCGGGCCGCTGCGTTCGACGAGACGATCGAAAGGACCGCCCAACGTGTCCGCGCCCTCGAGGACAAAAAGATCCACGTCTTGGCTCCGGGATCCGAGCCGTGGCCGCTCGGCCTCGATGCGCTCGACCGAGCCGACCGCCCCGCGGTGCTCTACGCCTTTGGAGACTTAAAGGCCCTCGCGTGGCCGGCCCTCACCGTTCTGGCCGCGGCGCCCCTCGAGGCCGAGCCCTTCGAGGCCGCCCAGACCATCGTGCGGCGGACGCTGGCGCAGGGGCGCGGAGTCGTCGTGGGCGCCGCGCACGGCGTGGACACTACGGCTCCTACAGACAGCGGGTCACTCAGGGCACGTCGAGGTCGCGAGCGC
>NZ_JBARYR010000775.1:0-12811 GCF_049648075.1 Rubrivirga sp.
GGCAAGAGGTCCGCTCCGGCGACGTGACCGTCTCGCGCACGCAGTCGGCGGCCGAGCTCGTCCTCTGGGACGTCGAGCCAGAACACCATGACGTCCTCACGGGCTGCCCCGAGTGTGTCTCGGTACGATCCTTTGAGCGCAGAACAGGCCAGGATCGTCGGGGGACCGTCTTCACCGCGTTCGCGGACCAGCCGTCCCAGTCGCTCGAGCCAGGGCGCCCGATCGAGGTCGGTCAGAGGGTCTCCCCGCTCCATCTTCTCCAGCGATGACGCGTCGTGGTAGTCGTCGGCGTCCACGAAGGACCAGCCGAGGTCATCGGCCAATCGCTGCCCGACCGTCGTCTTTCCAGAGCCGGCGACGCCCATCAGCAAGAGGACCCGGGTCACGAGGGATTCGCGGTGCGATGCAAGGAGCCCGGCGTACTCTCCACCCCTGTCCCCAGGTCCCCGCCCTCGATGCGCCGCCCCGTCCGCCTCGCCCTGTTCGCCGGACTGATCGTCCTGATCGTGTTCGCTCTCTCCGACGCTCTCGGGTTGCGGGAGAGCAGCACGAGTGTCGTGGGCCCGCTGGGCTACATCGAGATCTCCCACGGCGGCCACAACCACTACGTCCCGAACGATTGGGACGGCGAGCCCGAGATCTCCGCGTTCCCGACGAGTCCGCCGCCTGAGGGCATGACCGTCGGTCCGACGGGACAGGTGGTTCCTGCTGAGTAGCGCGCCCTCGAGGTCGCGGCCCGTATCCAGCTGGGACGTGGAGGCACTTTCTCGAACCCTTAGCGAGAGCCCTGGTACGAGTCCGACACGTTCCTACCCCGACGCCGCCCACTTTGCCTGACTCGTCCGACCACGTCCTCGACGCCGCCGAGCGGCTCTTCCTCGAGCGGGGCTACTCGGGGACTCGTCTCCGCGATCTCGCCGACGCCATCGGGATCAAGCAGGCCTCGCTCTACCACCACGCGCCCGGCGGGAAGCGTGAGCTCTGGGAGCGAGTCATTGATCGCACGTTCGACCGGCACCGCGAGAACCTGACGGCAGCGGCCGAGACTGCGCCGGACCTGAGGGGCCAACTCATGGCGATGGCGGCCTGGATCCTCTCGCAGCCTTCTATGAACGTCATCGCGATGTCCGCCTCCGGCCTCCCCGCCTCGCCTCAGCCGAACGCGTCCGAAATGGCCACGCGCATCTACCAAGGCGTGATGAAGCCGATCGACGACGTCGTCCAGGCAGCGGTGAGGCGTGGCGAGGCGAGAGCGACGCCGCCAGGGTTGGTCGCGGGAATGGTCGTGGCTTCGCTGAACGCTGTCGTGCACCTGGTCGAGAGCGGCGTCGCAGACCGTCCCGCCCTCGATGTCAGCGCAGACGTCATCGACGTCGTCCTCAAGGGCGTCTACACGCCGGGGTCGTAAGATTCGACGAGGAACCGGAACCGAGCCGGAAGAAAAGGCTTGCCAACCTACCGATTATTCGGTAGGCTATCACAAGTCCCCTCTCCCGCCCTGAAATTGCTCATCCGGTGAGTGATGCCGGGTCCGTACACGACGTTCTCGACGGCAGCCACACGATCCCCGTTCACGCTCGCTGTGTAGGCGCCGAGCTTTCCGGACTCTATCGGGTCGCCTGTACATCAACCACTCTCGAGCTAGCGCGCAGAGTGGCCGTTTGATCCCGGCCTCGAACGAGATCCGCCGCCTACTCTTCTCCTCTCTGCTCGACCCTCCTATGACCCTCCGCTTTCTCCCGCTCCTTGTCCTCGCGTTCTTGTGGGGGCCTACGACAGCGGCCCAAACCTTGACCGGACGCGTCGTCGACGCGATCACGCAAGCCACGCTGCCCGGAGCCAACGTCGCCGTCCTCGATGCCGACGGCTCCATCGTGGCGGGCGCCGCTACGGACGTCGACGGCGCGTTCGCGATCGACGGTCTCGCAGCGGGCTCGTACCAACTCCGGGCATCGTTCGTCGGCTACGATCCCCAGACCAAGACCGACGTCGTGGTCCAGCAGAGCCGACCGACGTTCGTCCTGTTCGAGCTCCGCGAAGGGGCGGCCGCCCTCGAGGACGAGGTCGTGGTGCGCGCCGGGTTCTTCGACGACGAGCCCGACGCGCCGGTCTCGGTCCGCACGCTGGGACCGGAGGAGATCCGCCGGACGCCCGGCGGCCAGAACGACATCTCGCGCTCGATCCTGACGCTCCCCGGCGTCTCGGCGGGCACGGACACCCGGAGCGACCTGCTGGTGCGCGGCGGCGGGCCGAGCGAGAACGCCTATTTCGTGGACGGCATCGAGATCCCCCAGATCAACCACTTCGCGACCCAGGGCGCGACGGGCGGCGCCATCGGCCTGCTCAACGTCGACTTTATTCGCGAGGCCACGTTCTACACGGGCGGCTTCCCGGTCCGCTACGGCGACGCGGCGTCGTCGGTGCTGGTGATCGAGAACCGGCCGGGCAGTCCGGGGCTCTTGTCCGGCGACATCACGGTCGGCGCGAGTGAGGCGGCCGTATCGCTCGATGGGTCCTCCGGCGAAGACTTCAACTGGACCTTCTCCGCGCGGAGGAGCTACCTCCAACTCCTGTTCGAACTGCTCGACCTGCCAATCCGCCCTGCCTACTGGGACTTCCAGAACCGGACCGAGTGGCAGATCACCGACAACGACCGATTGGTGTTCTTCGGCATCTGGGCCATCGACGACTTCGACATCGTCCAACCCGAGCTCGACGACTTCGAGAACCAAGAGATCGCCTCGAGCGTGGTCGACAACGATCAGCGGAGCTATACGGCCGGGCTCTCGTGGCGCCACCTGGTACCGGGCGGCTTCTTTACGACGGCGTTTAGCCGCAGCTACCAGGAGTTCTTCTTCAACGACCTCGACGAGAACGACGAGCCGTTGTTCTCGAACGTGTCCGAAGAGGCCGCGTGGCGCCTCCGGAGCGACGGCGACCTCCGGTTGGCACCCGGCCTCACACTCGGCGTCGGCGCAGGAGCCTCTCGCGAGACGGCGACCTCGCTCTTCTTCCAGCGCGCCACGCCCGCGACGCCGTTCGACACCGACCTCGAGTTCTCGACCGACCTCGGCCTGTGGAAGGGGTTCGGCTACTCCCAGCTCACGGCCAGCCTGGGCGACCTGTCCGTCGCCGGCGGTTTGCGCCTGGACGCGATCGACTTCCTCGAGGACGAGATCTCGATCTCCCCTCGCTTGAGCGCGTCGTACGACGTGACCGATCGCGTCGAGGTGAGTGGGGCCGTCGGTCGGTTTACCCAGGCGCCCGAGTTGATCTCGCTCGCGGTCCAGGACCGGGGGATGTTCGTCAACCAAGGCTTGGACTGGATCGACGTCGGTCAGGTCGTCGGAGGCGTCGCCCTCGAGGTCGTCCCGAGCGTGCGCGTCTCGGCGGAGGGCTACTACAAGGCGTACAACGACTATCCCGTCTCCGCGTCCGATCCGCGCGTGTCGCTCGCCAACCTGGGCGGCGGGTTCGGGGTCTCGGGCGCGGAGCCGCTCCTGCCGGTCGGCCAAGGGCGGGCGTACGGGCTCGAGCTCTCGGCCCAGAAGCGGTTGACGTCTCGGGTCTACGGGCTCGGCGCGTACACGCTCGGGTGGAGCGAGTTCACCGGCGCCGACGGCGTCTACCGGCCGTCGTCGTGGGACATCCGCCACAACCTGTCGCTCACGGGCGGCGTCCGGCTGGGCGGCTGGGAGATCGGGACGCGGCTGACGGTCCAGTCGGGACGGCCGTTCACGCCGTTCGACCTCGAGGCCTCGGCCGTCGAGTACGCGCTGTCGCGTCGCGGCGTCCAGGACTTGGACCGGCTCAACAGCGAGCGGACCGACGGCTACGCACGGTGGGACCTCCGCTTCGACCGGCGGTTCGCCCTGGGCCGCCGCGTCAACGGCGTCGTCTACCTCGATGTGCAGAACGTGCTCGACACCGAGAACGTCTTCGCCCTCGAGTACACCGAGGACCCGGCCGAGCCCGACTTCCTACGCGAGCAGACCAACGTCGGCCGCCTGCCGACGATCGGGTTCTCGGTCGAGTTCTAGCGTCCTCGAGGACGGACGGGACACGACAGTGGACTGCAGCGTCTCGATGCCTTACTTCCTCCGCCGAGGTCCATCCGCTTTAAGATCGCGTCCTCGAGGTCGATACGGATCCGTCCTCGATTCGACATGACAAGCACGCCATTCCGGATTGGAATAGCGCCGACCGTCCTCGAGGTCGAGTGCGGACTCGGAGGTGCGGCACCTCGTATACAAACAGAGGCCGCACTCACTCTCGTAAGCGCGGCCTCCTAGCCGTGTGTCGCCTGGCGCTATGCCTCGCCCTCGAGGTCGTCCTCGAGGACGGGATCCGCCGGGCGGACGAGCGCCGGTACGGGCGTCGCGCCGTCGCCCGATGTGGGGGCCGTCGCCCTCGAGGCGAAGCCCTTCGCGACCTCGGTGAGATCGACGCCGGCGATGGACTTGGCGAGCTCGGGGACGGTCGCCATCAGGCCCGCGACCGTGTTGGTCACGCGCCCGGCACCCTGTCCAGCGCCCGTGTCGACGACCGTCAACTTGTCGATGGACGCCAGCGGAGCGGCGACCTCGCGGGCGAGCTCGGGCATCATCTTGGCCAGCAGGTCGAGGACGGCGGCCTCGCCGAACTTCTCGAACGCCTCGGCCAGCTTCTCCTTGGCCTCGGCCTCGGCGAGACCGCGCTCGCGGATCACCTCAGCGTCGGCGAGACCCTCGGCGCGTAGCGCGTCACCGACGGCTTGACCGTCCAGGCGCTTGGCCTCGGCGTTGGCCTTGGCCTCGGCCTCGATCTCGAACTGACGAGCCTCGGCACGGCGCATCTGGCGGAGCTTGTCGGCCTCGGCGGCCTGCTCGACGGCGTAGCGGTCGGCGTCGGCCTTCTTTTTGACCTCGGAGTCGTACTGCTTCTCGCGGCGTTCGATCTCCAGCTTTTCCAAGTCGACCTCGCGCTGCTTGCGGACGAGTTCGACCTGCATCTGCTCCTCGACGACGGCCTTTTGGCTGGACGCCTCCTGGACGGAGTACGCCAGGTCGGCGGCGGCGCGAGCGGTATCCTCGTCCTGCTTAAACGCGGCGACCTTGAGTTCGCGGTCACGCGTCGCCTCGGCGACGTTGGTGTCACGAACCAACTCGGCCTTCTGGCCTTCCTCGTCGGCGACGGCCTTCTTGATGCGGCTGTCGCGAAGCGCCTCGGCCTCGGCGATGTCGGCGTCGCGCTTGACGACCGCGATGCGCGGACGACCTAGCGCCTCCAGGTAACCGTTCTTGTCGCGGACGTCCTTGATCGTGAAGCTGACGATCTGCAGCCCCATCTTCTTCAAGTCGCGAGCGGCGACCGACTGCACCTCCTGGGCAAACTTGTCCCTGTTGCGGTAGACCTCCTCGACGGTCAGCTGGCCTAGGATGGCGCGCAGGTGACCTTCCAGGACCTCGCGGGCCTCGGCCCGCAACGCCTCGTCCGGCTTGCCGAGGTACTGCTCGGCCGCCGTCGCCACGTCCTCGACGCTGGACCCAACCTTGATGACGGCCACGCCGTCCGTCAGGACCGGGACGCCCTCGGCCGTGTAGACCTCGGGGGTAGAGACGTCGAGCTTGTGGCTCAGGAGCGACAGCTGCTCGCGTTGCTGTACGATCGGTACGATGAACGCGCCGCCGCCGCGGACGATCTTGAGCTTGCGGCCCGAGTCGTCGGTCAGGACGTTCTTGCCGCCCAGGGCGGCGCCGGTAATGATCATGGCCTCGTCGGGCGAGACCGTTCTGTAGCGGCTCGCGACGAGCATGATGATCATCAGGACCGTGGCGATGGCCACGATCACGACGATGCCGGTCACACCAAGGAGTTCAAGCATGGGTTTAGGGGGTTAGGCGCGGGTTTGGAGTCGAGTCGGGGTCGGGACAGGTTCGACCAAGTCGTCGGTGTCGAGCGGCGCGACACGCAGGATGCCTTCGGCGTCGACCTCGACGACGACGACGGCCGTGCCGGTCGGGATGGGGTCGCCGGAGAACGAGGCCGCGGTCTGGAACGTGGTCGAGGCGCCCATGCGGACGGTGACCTCACCAAAGCCGCCCTTGGGAACACCCGTGATGAGCTCGCCCGCCTTGCCGACGTACTCGCGCACCGAGAACGCCGTCGAGTTCTCGCTCCGCTTCATCGGCTTGACGTAGATCAGGTGGAGCGCGACGGCTCCCACGATGCCGACGAGGGCCGCGACGCCGATCTCGATTCCGACCTCGAGGTCGAGCGACGTGTCCAGGATCAGCCCCGCCCCGCCGAAGAGGGTCACGCCCGCCAGCATCGACAGCGGGTCGAACGCGTCGACGCCCAGTCCTTCCAAGGCACCGTCGAGCGCGTCGAGGGCGGCCTCGAGGACTTCGCCCACGATGAGCATCAGGACCGTCAGCGCGAAGCCGCCGCCGAGACAGATCCAGTAGAGCGTCGTCATCCGGGCCGAGGGAGGGTGGGCTCCACCCTACGGCGTGCCCCGCGAATAGTTACGCGAGACACAAGGTAGAGCGAGCGTCCTCAACGGCCGGAGACGATCTAGCTATAGACTCGATCCAGGATCGAGGGCGGCGCGCTCACGGTGCGGGCGAGCATCACCGACGAGGCGATGCAAGCGATCCCGAAGGCGGCGAGCAGGCCGAGGCGAGTGGACAACATGGGGGACGAGGACGGTGAGTCTGGAAGCGGTACCAAAGATCACGCCGGTCCGCTCGTCGTTCCCCGAAAACGGCTTCAGCGGTCGAAAACGGTGGCTCACCGGCCGCCCCCGATCCCCAAACAGGAGAACCAGTTTCGGACACCGGGTTTTTCACGAGTCACGAGGGGCGCTCTCCTCGCCGGTCCGAGTAGAACGGGTTCGCCCCGGGCGCCTCGAGGCCGAGGTACATGCGGCTCATGCGCACGTAGTGTGCAGCGTTTGCGCGGTTGCGCTCGACCTCGAGGTCGGTCAGCTCGCGCGCGACCTGGGCTGGGCTGCCGAGCACGAGCGACCGCGGCGGGATGATCGTATTCCCCGTCACCAGCGCCCCGGCGCCGACCAGGCTCCCCTCTCCGATCACGGCGCCGTCGAGGACGACCGCCCCCATCCCGACCAGCACGTCGTCCTCGATGGTGCAGCCGTGCACGACGGCGTTGTGCCCGATCGTGACGCCGCTCCCGATCTGGCACGGGTGCGTCCCGCGCGAGACGTGGACGGTCGCGTTGTCCTGCACGTTCGACTTCGGCCCGACCTCGATCCAGTGGACGTCGCCGCGCAAGGAAGCGCCAAACCAGATGCTCGCGCCGTCGCCGACGGTGACGTCCCCGATGACAGCCGCAGTTTCGGAGACGTAGGCCTCGAGGCCGAGGACGGGGGTGCGGCCGAGGAAAGAGTGGATCATGGAGTTAGGATTGGGGATTGGAAGATGCGCGAGGGCCGACCTCGAGATCGCATGCCGATCCGGATTCACCCTCATCGTCCTCGATGCGGCGACCTCGAGGACGGAATGCCTGGAGTGACGGATGGGTGGCCGCCCTCGAGGACGAGCGGTCACCCCGAGGGCGAGCGGTCACCTCGAGGACGGCGACCGCAGCGCCCTGTCCGACTCCAATCTCGGGAGATCCCCCGTGCTCGGGCCTGAACCCTCGCCGCCCCCTTGCGTATCTGGATCCCCACGCTTTTGGTGCCATGTCTGCTACAGCGACCGTCCGCCGGTTCGTCCTCGATCGCCTCTACCCCAGCGTCTTGACCGGCGTGCCGGGACTCGGCACGCCCCGGGAACGGGCGGCAGAAGCTCGGCAAGGGGGTGGCACCCTCGACGAGCAGGCCGACCGGCTGATCCGGCGACACCTCGCCTTGTCCGCTTCCGCGGGATTCCTAAGCGGCCTGGGCGGCTGGATCACGCTCCCGGTGGTCCTGCCCGCGAACATGGCCGCGGTAGCGTCAGTGCAGCTCCATATGGGCGCGTCGATGGCCGCTTTGGCGGGGCACGATCCGGCGAGCCCGGCGACTCGGGACCGCGTCTTGCGCTGCCTGGTCGGGTCCGGCCCGGCCGATCCGGCGCGCGACGCCGAGCAGGAGACCCTCGACCGCGTCGGGCTCAAGCTCGCCGAGCGCGGCGTCAACCTGGTCGTCAGCTCGACGGTGGGCGCGATCAAGTGGGGCGCGAAGAGTGTCGCCAAGCGACAGATGTCGAAGCGGCTCCTGCGCGGCATCCCGCTTTTGGGCGGCTTTATCGGCGCGGCGTCCGACGGCTACGTCACGGCCAAGGTGGCCGAGGCGGCCCGCGACGAGTTTTTCGGAGGCATCGGCGAGCCCTCCACGCATCCTGACTTTCCCCCCTCTTCTGGCGACGGCCTTCCGGCCGGCGTCGTCCCCTCTCCTTCCAACGCTCCGAACGCTTCGTAGCGCCCCCTCAACCATGGACACCATCCCCAACGAAACGGAGGCCGTCGAGGTCGCCGCCGTCGTCGACATCCTCGAGCGCGGCCTGACCGAGATCCCGCTCTCCAAGGCGATCAACAAGATCGACGACTGGAAGCGCAAGATCGAGGCGACCGAACGCCAAGACCTTCTTCCCATCGCCGCGGCCCTGGGCGAGCTGCACCAATCGCTCGTCGGCGACGGGATCGACGCCGTCCGCGTCGGCTCGATCCTGATCAGCCTGGGCGAGAAGACGGAGATCTCGGCCGACAACGTGGCCCCTGCGACGCTTGGAGATACGACCGACGACCTGGTCAAAAACTTGAAGCGGCTCGGCTCGCTCCTCCGCCATGCCGGCGGCGCCTTGGGCGGGGCAAAAGCATGAGAGGATCGACGCCCGACACCAACCGCGTGACGCTCGAGCAGACCGAGGCCGCCCTCGAGGGTCCGATCACGGCCATCACGCCGACCTCCGCGCGCGGCATCATCGACCACTGGCGGACCGCCTGCCTCGACGCGAGCGACCTCGACCTGACCGGCGTCGCCGCCGGCCTGAGCGACCTGCACGACCTGCTGTCCTCGGACACCTTGGACCGCCGCGCCATCGCGGACTCGCTCGCGGGACTCGCCGAAGCGACGCGAGAATCGGCCACGCTGAAACCGGACGAGCGCGTCACGCCTCGCCTGGAGCGGATCGCGGTCAACCTCGACCGAGCCGCGACGGCTCTGGGCGCCTAGCGCACGGCCTAGCACACGAAGGCGCCGTCCACCAGAACGTCCTCGAGGCCGGCTTCGGTCGTCCTCGAGGACGAGCTCGTACATCTCTCTACTCCTATCTCCATGTCTACCCTCTCCGACCGTCCGACCGAGGACGGGATGTCCATCTTCAGCACCCTCGAGGCCTTCAAGGACGGCCTGACGGGTACGCTCTCTCGCTCTGGTGCCGCCGACGTCTGCCACGGGTGGGCCGCCAAAATCGAGGATGCTAACCGCCCTGATCTCGCAGGTATTCGCGACGCGCTCACTACCTTGGCTCGTCAACTCGAGGGCGACCAGGCCGAAGGCTCAGCCTCGGCCGCTGACATCGGCGCCACGATGAAGACGCTCGGCGCGCACACGGCCGAAGTCGCGGACACCATCGAGGAAGACCACCTCAAGGCTCCGCTCCGTCGACTCGGCGGCTACGTCAAAGCGGCGGGAATGGCCCTCGAGGGCGGATCGCGTCCCGACGAGATCGCAGGCGTCTCGACGGACACCGACGGCACGCCGGGAGACCCCGAGCTTCGGACGGTGAACACCGCCCCTGACGTCTCGGGCGAAGCGCTCGACGCGGACCGCGCGGGCGTCAAGGACCGCTCCGGCGACATCGGGGAGATCGCAGAGACACCCGGCGACCGCACGCCCGGCACCAAGCTCGACCCGGCCTAAGCGTACTGGACGGCGACGACCTCGAGGCGGTCCTCCCCCTTGGGCGTGGAGAGCGTCGCGGCGTCGCCGGCCGATTTGGCCAGCACGGCCCGCGCGATCGGCGACGTGAACGCGACCGCGTCGTCGCGCGCGCTCGCTTCGTCGACGCCGACGATCTGGAACGTCTGCTCGTCGCCTCCGCGCAGGATCGTGACGGTCGCGCCGAAGCGGACGTCGGATCGTTCTAGCGTCGATGGATCGACGACTTTCGAACGCGCGATGCGCTCTACGAGATCGCGAAGCCGGCCGGTGATCCACTCGCGCTGCCGGGTCGACTCGTCGGCGTCGCCCTCGAGGCCGCGTCGTTCGGCCTCGAGGGCGGACTTCTCGGCGCGCAACGCGACCAAGCCCGTTGGCGTGACGTAGTTCGGGACGCCGTCGGGGAGCGGCGGACGGGGCGGAACGACGAGGGGCACCTCGGGGGCGCCCTCTTTGACAAAGGCTCTGCTCATGAGCCTCGAACGCGGCGCACCGAGCAGGGTCCCGCAGCGCGCACGTCGCCTCGAGGACGAGCACAAACAAAAAGGTGCCCCCCAGCGAACCGAGGGGCACCCAAGCCTTGGAAGGCGGGGTCAGCTACTGACCGAGCTCGTCAGCGTCGGGCTCGCCGGCCTCGTCGATGATCTCGCCGTCTCCGATGACGTCGGCCTCGTCGCCGATGGGGGCGCCGTCCTCGATCATCTCGTCGACTCTCTCGGCCTCCTCGTCCATGGCGTCCTCCATGGCGTCGCCGGCCTCCTCCATTTCGTCGGCACGGGCGTCCATGGCGTCCTCCATGGCGTCGCCCTGATCCTCGATGGCGTCAGCCTCCTCCGACTGGCAGCCGGTGATGGCGACGGAGAACGTCAGGGCGAGTGCAAGAATAAATGCGCGCATTTAGTTGGGTGGTGTGGGTGATTGCCGGGCGGGTGATGCCCGACCCCGCAGATTACCACATTTACATGAAGCGGCCATAAATCCGACCATGAAGTCGCGCTCTGCGACCTCAAGGGCACGCTTACCCCTCAGCCGTTTTCTTCAGGTCCGCGAGGGCCATCAGCGCCTCAATCGGCGTCATCCGGTCCGGTTCAAGGGCGGAGAGCCGGTCCATTACATCCGTCGCGATGGGGTCCGCGACCTCGAGGGCGACGGGCAACGGATCGGCGTCCCCGAGAGCGCTGACAGACGGGCGGGCGGTTGAGGGCATGGTGCTGGACACCACGCCGACCTCGCTCGCGACGTCGTTCGCCTCGAGGTGCCGGAGCACGGCCTTGGCGCGGGCAACGACGGACGCGGGAAGACCGGCCATACGGGCGACCTCGATGCCGTAGCTGTGGTCGGCGCCGCCCGGCACGAGCGTGCGCAGGAACACCACCTTCCCGTTGTGCTCGCGCACGCGGACGCTGTAGCTCTTGACCCGCTCGAGCCGGTCCGACAGCGCGTCGAGTTCGTGGTAGTGCGTCGCAAACAAGGTCCGGGCCGCACTCGAGGCCGTCTCGTGCAGGTGCTCCACGATGGCCCACGCCAGGCTCAGGCCGTCGAACGTGCTCGTCCCCCGCCCCACCTCGTCGAGCAGGATGAGCGACCTCGAGGTCGCGTTGTTCAAGATGTTGGCCGTCTCGTTCATCTCGACCAAGAACGTCGACTCGCCCGCGGCCAGGTTGTCGCTCGCTCCGACCCGGGTGAACAGCGCGTCCACGGCGCCAACCCTCGCCCTCGAGGCCGGCACGAAACAGCCGACCTGGGCGAGCAACACCACCAGCGCCGTCTGCCGCAGTACGACGCTCTTGCCCGCCATGTTGGGGCCGGTGATGAGCAAGATCTGCCCGGCCTCGAGGGCGACGGGGTCGGTCGGCGCGGCGAGCTGGATGGAGTTGGGGATGAACGCGTCGCCGGCCGGCAGCATCTGCTCCACGACCGGGTGCCGCCCGTCCTCGATGTCGAGCACCGTCGAGTCGTCGACGATCGGGCGGACGTAGCCGTTGCGCTCGGCGACCTCGGCGAATGACGCCAGCACGTCGAGGGTGGCGAGCGCTCGAGCGTTGACCTGGATCGGCTCGACGGACTGGGCGACCGACGCGCGCAGCTGCTCGAACAAGCGCGCTTCGATCTCGATAATCTTGTCCTGCGCTGTCAGGATCGTCTCCTCATACTCCTTGAGCTCGGCCGTGATGTAACGCTCGGCGTTGGTCAGCGTCTGCTTGCGCGTCCACTCGACCGGCGCCTTCTCCTTGTGCGCGTTCGAGACCTCGAGGTAGTACCCGAACACCTTGTTGTAGCCGACCTTGAGGCTCGTGATGCCAGTCCGCTTGGCCTCGCGCGCCTGGAGCGTGGTCAGATACTCCTTCCCGCTTCCGGCTACGTCGCGCAGGCGATCGAGCTCGGCGTCGAAGCCAGGCCGGATGTAGCCGCCGTTCTTCGTCTGCGCCGGCGGCTCGTCGACCAACGTGCCCGCGATCTGCTCGGCGGTCTCTTGGCACGGAGTGAGCCGGTCCCGGAGTCGGCCGAGCAACCCGTTGGCGTTGGCTTCGCCGGCCTGGCGGCTCTCGAGGACGGACTGGACCGCCGGCACGCGGCGCAGGGTCGTGCCGAGGGTGACCAGGTCGCGGGGCAGCGCGCGGCTCGTGCAGACCTTGCCGCACAGTCGCTCCAAGTCGCCCACGTGCCGAAGCTCCTCCCTCGCCGCGCGGCGCAGTCTCGGCGCCGAGAGGGAGTCCACGGCTTGGAGGCGCCCGTTGATGCGACCGACGTCGCGGAGCGGGCGCACGAGCCATTGCCGAAGCAACCTCCCCCCCATCGGCGTCAGGGTCGCATCGAGGACGCCGACGAGCGAGCCGTCGCGGCGACCGTCTTGCATCGAGGCGACAAGCTCGAGGTTGCGCTTGGTCGCGGGGTCGAGGGCGATGTGGTCGTCGGACCGGTACCGCTGGAGCCGTCGGATGTGCG
>NZ_JBARYR010000776.1:0-4014 GCF_049648075.1 Rubrivirga sp.
GCCACGCCATCCGCTTCTCGGCCCACTCTTGGTAGGCCTCGAGCTGCGAGCCCGGCTTGACGAAGTACTGCATCTCCATCTGCTCGAACTCGCGCATCCGAAAGATGAACTGGCGCGCGACGATCTCATTTCGGAACGCCTTGCCGATCTGAGCGATGCCGAACGGGACCTGTTGGCGGGCCGTCTCGGCGACGTCCTTGAAGTGGACGAAGATGCCCTGGGCCGTCTCGGGCCGGAGGTACAGCTTGTTCGCCTCCTCCGCCAAGGCACCCGTCGCCGTCTCGAACATCAGGTTGAACTGACGGACCTCGGTCCAGTCGAACGCGCCCGAGTCGGGCGAGCGGATCTCGTGCTCCTGAATGAGCACGCCCAGAGCAGCCGCTGCATCGTCGGCGTTGAGCGCTTCGACGAACTGAGCTTGGAGCGCTGCTGCCTTGTCGGTCTTTTTCTTCTTCTCGAGCTTGGCGATCGCGCCCTCGATGAGCTGGTCGGCCCGGTAGCGGCGGCCGCTCGCACGGTCATCGATCAACGGGTCCGAGAACGCGTCGACGTGGCCCGAGGCCTTCCAGGTCGTCGGGTGCATCAGGATGGCCGCGTCGAGGCCGACGACGTTGTCGTGCTCCCGCACCATCGCGTTCCACCACCGCTCGCGCACGTTCCGCTTAAGCTCGACACCGAGGGGTCCGTAGTCGTAGACGGCGCCCAGGCCACCGTAGATCTCGGACGACGGGAACAGGAAGCCGCGGCGCTTGGAGAGGGAGACGAGCGTGTCGAGGTCGGCCATTCGGGTGCCCGGTCGAGGGCGGTCAAGAGAAGTCCCAAGATCGCGGCCCGACCTCGAGGGTGGGCGAACGCCGCTCGAAAAGACAGGTCCGTCCTCGAGATGCACACGCCCTCGAGGTTGGCTCACAGATTCGCTTCGACAGCCAGGTGAGGCAGGGGCTAGGTTGCCTCACGACCTCTTCACGATGCCCGATTCCCCGATCCTTCCGCCTGGCCGTCCTCGAGAGTCGGCAGGCCGGCGCAGCCAACGCCGACGCCTCTCGGCCTCGAGCCGGCGCATCCTGAAGTGGCACGCGATCGTCGCGGCCCTCGTCCTGATCTTGGTCTTCCTTCCCGCTACCGGAGCGCTCATCGCGGCCGGGATCGCCTCGGCGAACGGGTGCACGTTGCACGAGGGGTTCTCAAACCCGTGCGTCGTCGCGGGCGTCGACATCGGCGACTCGCTGTACCCGTGGGCCGTCGCGCCGTGGCTCCTGTTCATCACGGTCCCCATTGGCGCTGTGCTGCTTCCCGTGATCGCGATCTCGGCGGCCGTGATGATCTCTCGGGCGCGAAAGCGGGAGAGCGCCGACGGACGCACCCGGTAGCACGACGGCCCGGTGGCTTCGACGGCCTGTCGGCTCTCGAGGCCGGCGTCTCAGGAATCTCCGGGAACGTCGAGGCACGGACCTCGGCTGACCCGCGGACCGTCCCACGCGGGTCTCCTCCTGTTCCCGACGTGCCCCTCCTCGTTCTCGCCCTCCTCGCGTCGGTCCTCGGCGCCTGCACCGAGCCGGCCTCGAACGAGCCGACCTCGAGGGCGCTTCCCATTCCCACCGATTCCGCCATGACTCTCTTCGATTTCGACGGCTCCGACGACGCAGGATGGTTCGTCGTCAACGACGGCGTGATGGGAGGCCGCTCGCAGGGCGTCCTCGAGGTCGATGGCGGGACGCTCGGGTTCACCGGCGAGCTGGTCACGCGCGGCGGCGGGTTCACCTCGGTGCGCGTCGAGAAGCAGGCCGACCTGTCCGCGTTCGACGGCGTCGAGATCCGCGTGAGGGGTGGAGGCCGCACCTTCGAGGTCGAGGTCAACGACCGGACCCGCAACCGCCGACGCGAGGTCTCCCGCCGCGCCGCCTTCCCGACCACCGACGAGTGGCGGACGATCCGCGTCCCGTTCTCCGACCTCGAGCCGACCGCGTTCGGCGAGCCCGTCCGGGTCGACCCGCTGGACCGATCCGACGTGCGCTCGTTCGGGTTCTTCATCGTCGACGGCCAGGACGGCCCGTTCCGCTTGGAGGTCGACTGGATGCGGGCGTACACGGACGGATAGGACTCCGGGCGTCCTCGAGGTCGCGTCCGGCTAGATTGGCAGCCCACGCTCGCCCAAGGATGACCCGGACCTCGACGCTCGCCCTCGCTCTTCTCATCGCCGGTTGCTCTGCGACCGCACCGACGCCCCCGAGCGCGCCTGCGGCGCCGTCCTCGAGGGCGAGCCTCCCCACCATCGAGGCCAAGACGAGCGGCCTGGAGCGCCGCGATGGGTTCGTGCCGGTCTGGTGGGACGCGGACAACGGAAAGATCTGGCTCGAGGTCGAGCCGGGAACGGAGCTGCTGCACGTCGTGTCGCTCCCGGCGGGTCTCGGGTCGAACGACGTCGGTCTGGACCGCGGGCAGCTCGGCGGCGAGCGGATCGTGCGCGTCGAGCGGGTCGGACGGCGCATCATGCTGGTCCAGCCCAACTTGCGGTTCCGCGCCACGACGGACAACCCGGACGAGGCCGCCGCCGTCCGCGACGCGTTCGCGGAGAGCGTCGTGTGGGGCTTCGACATCGAGGCCGAGACCGACGGGCGCGTCTTGGTCGACGCGACGTCGTTCGTCGTGCGGGACGCCCACGGCGTCGCCGACCGGCTCAAAGGCACCGGGCAGGGCACGTTCGCCCTCGATGCCGGCCGGAGCGCGCCGGTCCCGGAGATGCTCAAGGCGTTCCCGCGCAACACCGAGCTCGAGGCGCGTCTCACGTTCTCCAGCAGCGCGCCGGGCCGCTTCGTCCGCGACGTCGCCGCCGACCCGAGCGCTGTGACGGTCCGCGTGCGCCAGTCGTTCGTGGCGCTCCCAGAGCCCGGCTACCAACCCCGCGCGTTCCACCCCGCCAGCGGCTACTTCCCGATGCAGTACGCCGACTACGCCACCCCGATCGGCCAAGACATCGTGCAGCGGTTCATCTACCGCCACCGCCTGGAGTGCGCTGGCCCGCCCGACGCTGAGGGACTGTGCGAGGCGCGCGAGCCTATCGTCTACTACCTCGACCCGGGCACGCCCGAGCCCGTCCGTAGCGCGCTCCTCGAGGGCGCCCGCTGGTGGGCCGAGGGCTTCCAAGCCGCCGGATTCCGCGACGGCTACCGCGTCGAGATGCTGCCCGACGGTGCCGATATGCAGGACGCGCGCTACAACACGATCCAGTGGGTCCACCGTGCCACGCGGGGGTGGAGCTACGGCGGCTCCGTGAGCGATCCGCGGACGGGCGAGATCATCAAGGGCCACGTCTCGCTCGGCTCCCTGCGCGTCCGCCAAGACTACCTGCTCGCCGAAGGACTGCTCGCCCCGTACGTCGGCCGCGACGCTGCCGGCCTCGAGGCCGAGAACGATCCGATGCTGGCCTTGGCGTTGGCACGTCTGCGGCAGCTCTCCGCCCACGAGGTCGGCCACACGATCGGGATCGCGCACAACTTCGCGGCCTCGACGCAGGGTCGCGAGTCGGTGATGGACTACCCGGCACCGCTCGCCACGCTCGACGGCGACCGGATCGACCTCGAGGACGCGTACGGCGTCGGGCTGGGCCGGTGGGACGTCCAGGCCGTCAAGTATGGCTACGCGCCGGACCCGTCGCTCATGGAACTGGTACTGGCCGAGAACCGGGCCGTCGGCCTGCGCTACATCACGGACACCGACGCCCGACCGCTGGGCGCGGCCACGCCCGAGGGCGCGCTCTGGGACAACGGCACCGATGCCGTCGCCTCCCTTGAGGACGAGCTCGCGGTTCGACGCGTCGCCCTCGACCGGTTTGGAGAGTCGGTGATCCACGAGGGCCGCCCGCTCGCCACCCTCGAGGAGGTGCTGGTCCCGCTCTACCTGCGCCACCGCTACCAGGTCGAGGCGACAGGCCACCTGCTGGGCGGCGTCCACTACGGCTACACGATGCGCGGCGATGAGTCGGCGGCCCCCCGCCCCGTCTCCGCCGCGCAGCAG
>NZ_JBARYR010000777.1:0-13353 GCF_049648075.1 Rubrivirga sp.
GTCTGGGGCGGTCGGCCCGGCGGCCCCGCACTGGCTACCGCGAGGCGCGAGGTCTGCATGTGCCGACCGGTCCACCGGCGCCGTCGCAGGCCGCTACGGGCGGAGCGCCCGCATAACGAAGTCTACGACGTGCTCCACCCGGTTCTCCATCATCGCGGCCCACTCCGCCTCGTCAATGCCCAGCATCGCGTGGTGGATGTGGGGGACGGCGTGCGGCGAGATCGCGAGCGAGGTCACGTCGATCATGAAGCTGTCGGCCCGCGTCGGACGGATCTCACCAGCCTCGGCGGCGGCGTCCAGACGCCTCTGCAGCGCGCCGAGGTCGGGCGTCTTGAACGACCTCATCGCCTGCGCTCGCCGCTCGGGGTCGTGGTGCATCTCGGACTGGACGTAGCCGCCCAGCTTGGGCTGCCCCTTCAAGGCGTCGAACTCGCGCTGGGCGACCATGCGCACCATTTCCTCGATAGGGACGTCCGCGTCGAGCGCGCTCGTCACGCGCTCGAACCACTTCGCGGAGGCCTGCTCGAACACCTTGTCCGCCAGCCGCTCCTTCGTCCGGAAGTAGTAGTGCAGGACCGACTTGCTGACCCCGGCCGTGTCGGCGATCTGCTGCGTCCGAGCCCCGGCCGTCCCGTACTGCAGGAACACGTCGAGCGCGGCGTCCAAGACGCGCTGCTCAGTCGGGTCGCGGTCGTCTGGGGGGGTGGCGTCGGACATCCGTGGGGCAAGGTGCGAAAGGCGCGTCTCTTCCCTACGCCGGAGGCCGTGTCAAGCTCCCTACGGCACCGCGCCCCAGAGGCCCCAAGCCCGGCGACCTGGGCCAGAGGCCGGTCATGAGCCGGCGGGCCGACCCGGACGCCGACGACCCCGCCCGAGTCGGAGGCACTGCCCTCGACGATCGGCATCCGCCTGGCGAGGCTTACCCAGAGGAACGATGTGCGGGACCGCCGCCGACGTTGTACGTCCTCGTCGCGATCGCCCTAGCCACGCTCGGACCGCTCGTCGCAGCGCTGCTCTTAGCCGTCTGAGTAGGAGCGAGCCTGCCGACAGGCGCGTGACCCGGAGAGGGCCGAGTACCGCCGCGACGTGGTCCCGGCCGCTCTTGAGGTGTGTGACGTCGGGGTACTACGGCGCAACGGATTCGGTAGGCTATGGCCACCCGAGCCGACGTACCCCGAGGGTCGCTCTACGCCCTCTTCCCGGGGGCCAAGCGGGAGGTGTACTGGACAGCGACGGGCTCCGACCCCGCGGGCGAGACCGATCCGGGAGGCTTCGGTGGCCCCGAACGCTTGAGGTAAGCGCGGTTATCCGAACGATTGGAGGCGATTGGGCTTCCGGACTTTGGCCAGCCACCATGCCTAGCCTCGCGGACGCCGAGTTCACTGGTTAACTAGCATGGCACGACGCGGTCAGCTTCGCGCCGTCCACCGCAACCGCCCGTCGGATCTTACCCATGATGCGGACCTTCGAGGCGTTCGTCCGCGAGTGCGACGTCACTACCATCCGGCCAGCGGGTGGGCGCAGCGCTGCCAGCTAGGGCCGAGGTTGGCCGGACATGCCGAGCAGTCGCCGGAAGACGAGGAAGTGCCCCAGAAGAGCAGCTTGCACGAGCACCGCGGGGAGCCAAATCAGCGGTGCGGTCGTCGCGATGGCGGACGTGTCGGGCTCCGCCGCGACCTGCTGGAACGGCGTCGGCAGGGAGAGGACGGCTGTCGCGACCACGATCAGCACGAGGATCAGTCCCAGGACATTCCACGCGGTCACCAAACCCGCCGGCACGCGGGATCGCCACAGCCACACGGCGAGCGGGACTGCCAGCAGTCCAGTCGCGATGTCGTAGTTCCAGCCCTCGTAGGTCACTTGCACCGGGAGGACGCCCTCGGTATACAGGCGGTGGAGCAGCACTTCCAGCGGTACCCGAAACGCCTGCACGCCGACGAGCGCCGCCAGCGGGACGCCGTGAGCCAACCGTCGGCCGAGGGGGGAGATGGTCAAGGCGACGGTACCCGCGAGAAGGCCGAGAAACAGAAACGCTGCCGGGGGCGGGATCCGGTCGAAGGCAGAGAGGGCGCCCGACAGAGCCAGCGTAGCGGTTCCGCCCAGCCACGACGCCAGCGCGACCGCCATGGCCACGGTGCGCCGAAGCCGGTGTGCGGCTGGTTGCGTCGCCCACACGCCCGCGAGGAGCGCCAGCGTGACGAACGCCACGAGGGAGAGGAAGGCGAGATGGGATCCTTGTGACATCGAGGATGGCCTGATAGCTTGAGGGCCAAGGTCGAAGCTTCTCTGGCGCAGGACTTGTACAGGCGTGCCGGGATTTTGACGTTCCGCGCCATCCAGTTCTCGTGTGCCCTCATGCTCGTGCCCGCCGCCACCCTCCACGCCGCGATCACGGGGCTCGCAGCCGTGGGCATAGAGGAAGACGCCCTGATCAAGGCCGCGGGCCTCACGCGCGATCAGCTAGCGGCGCCGTTCGCAATGGCGCCGGTGACGGCGATTGAGGCGGTCTGGGCACGCGCGGCAGAGCTGGATCCCCGTCCCGAGCTCATCCTTCGCGCCGGCCGCGGTCTGCCCCTGGGAACGATGCGGGTTCTCGACACGCTGGCGGTGTCGGCCCCGACTCTGGGAGCGTCGCTCGACGACGGCATCCGGCTCTTCCGGTTCGCGACGGTCACGCTCCACATCGAAGCAACCCGGCCCACGGACGCGCTGGGTGAGGTGTCGGTCGAGATTCTGACGGCCCCTCCCTTCCCTCGGTTGCCCTACGGAGAGGCGTGGGCGCTCGCAGTGGTCATCAGCCGAATGCGGGCGGGCATCCCGGACCTCCCGCTCACGCGTGCAGTCGTGTCGCCGCCTGTCGGGCGTGACCTAGTGGCAGCAGCCGACGCACTCGGCGTCGACATCCAGCACATGGAGGTGAGCGACACGCACAGCGGGTTCTCGTTCCCGGCCCGCTACGACGCAGCTCCGCTCCGCTCCTCCGATCCCGGCTTGTACGGCCTCATTTCGGCTACGGCCGAGCAGATCATCGCCGACGCCTACGGGCGCTCGCCTCTGACCTTCGCGATCCGCCGCGCGCTCCCCGACGCCATCGCGGCCGGTGCCTTCGGCGTGCAGGACATCGCCGCCAGCTTGGGCTTGTCCTCGCGGTCACTGCAGCGGCATCTCGCCGCCGAGGAGACGTCGTTTCGCGCCGTTCTCGATGGTCATCGCCACGACGCGGCCTGCCGCCGCCTCCAAGGGACGCGCCAGTCCATCGGGGAGATCGCGGCCGAGGTTGGCTATCGAGACCAGGCCGTGTTCAGCCGAGCCTTCCAGCGGTGGACAGGCACGACACCCTCCGCATGGCGGAAGGCGAACGCGCCCCGGCTGGCGGCTTAGCTCGGGTACCCCGGA
Source organism: Rubrivirga sp. (assembly GCF_049648075.1). Taxonomy (GTDB): domain Bacteria; phylum Bacteroidota; class Rhodothermia; order Rhodothermales; family Rubricoccaceae; genus Rubrivirga. The sequence goes on from NZ_JBARYR010000777.1 coordinate 3,397, forward strand.
GCCGTCGAGATCCGCGCGAGCTGGTACCGGTGGTGGCCGGCGTGGGCCTCCACGAATCGCACGGTGTCGAGCAGCGTGAGCGGCCCGGCCAAAGGGTGGTCGAACACGGCCCGATCGGCTCTGCTCGCGTCGTGTGCGATCTCCAGCCAGCGGGCACCCAGCAGGATCAACTCGGCCCGTGTGTCGCGGTACGGACGTTCGGTCGGTTCGAGAAATGGCGGGGTCTCCGCCCGCGCGTCCGATCTCAGAAACGCCAGTGCGTCGTCGATGGCTCCGGGGACCGGAGGGTCGAGGTTGGGAGGGTCCACAATGGCGTTGAGGAGCCTGTCTTCCGTCAGCAGCAGGTGCTCTGCGACGGACTCCGCCGACCAGGCACCCGTGGAGGGAGAGAACGCGCGCTGTTGCGGCGTCATGGCGTCGAGGAGTGCGATGAGATCCGCGCGGGTGTCGTCGAGCTCGACGAGCGTGGAGGCGAGAGTCATAACGGAGTGGGGCGTACGAGGGTGAGCATGGATCAAGCGGAGAGCGTGAGCGTGGCACCGTGCGTCGTGGCGTCCGCCAGCGCCTTCACGATGGTGTCCGCGACGTCTGCGCGAGGGACAGCGGTGCTCCGGAAGTCTCCGGAGGGACTCACCAGCGGGCTCCCGCTGGAGGGTCTGTTTGTGAGTCCGACCGGACGGAGGATGGTCCAGTCCCTGTCCGACTGGCGGACCATCGCTTCCTGCACGCCCTTGTCCTCGAAAGGGGCTTTCAGGAACGTGCTCATGAAGAAGCGTACGACGCCGGGCAAGTCTTTCCAGGAGTCGGCCGCGCCGAATCCGGACACGACGACCAAGCGGCTCGCGCCGTGGGCGTCCATGGCGCGGAGCACCCCTGCTGTGCCGCGGGAGGCGATGTCGATGGGCGTCGTGAGACCGCGCTGGAAGCGGATCTGGAAGAGGCCGCCGGTGACGCCGAGCGCGACCACGACGGCATCGTGTCCGGGCATGGCGCGGTCGAGGTCCGCAGCAACCAGCGCATCGCCTTGGACGAGCGTCACGCGGGGGTCGAGCGCGGGCTGAGGGGTGAGGGACCGGGCGAACGCGGTCACGGTGTGGCCCTCTCGGAGGAGGGCTTGGATGGTGGCGCGGCCGGTGCCGCCCGTGGAGCCGATGACGAGAATGCGCATGGGACGGGAGGTCGAGAACGTGTGGTCGCGGGGCCTCGCCCCGCGTTGGACTCCAGGATCCGGGCTCCTCGACATCCGTCCTCGGCTCGCGGCGCCGATGATTTGTCCTTTCGCGCCAGCCCCCGGTCCTCGGCGTCAGCCCAGCCTGCCGTCTGGCCCGATGGAGCGGTTCTCCCATCGAGGGCTTCCGCCGGCCGGATCTAGCCGACGGCTCGCGCCACGCGACCTCTTGCGCCGCGCTCCCATGGCTTGCCTTCCATCAGGCCCATCGCGTCGCCAGGGCGCTTCCAGAAGGTGTCTCCGTTCGGAGAGCGCAGGCCCGGGTTCCACGATGGGTCGTCGCCAGTCGGGAGCAGCCTCGCTGCCCTTCGATCTCTGTCGGGTGAGTGAGGGAGACGGGAGGATCTTCTTCGACCAGGTCCGTCATCATCAGCGGACCGCGGAGACATCGCCGGCTCGGGGCTGAACGCGACACCGGGTTGAGTGGGCGTCCCTGTCGCGGTCCTCTTGACATCGGTTAAGAAGTGAGGCCAGGCACCCCCAACGCCGTGCCCCCACAGCTGAACGTCCGTTCCTTCACAGGACAACGCTCTCCTGCATTCGATCCCGCCCCGTGAAGACACCCCACCCTATCCTGAAGTCAGCGCTCGTCGGACTCGCCGCCTTACCAACGTGGGTCGGGCAGACGGCGCACGCCCAGGAAGCGGTGCCCCCGCCATTGACTTCCGAGACACTCATGGGGCTCTTGGACGCGTTCGACCTCCCCGATGTGGCCGTCGCTACTCTCGCCGGCTGCGATGTCGACGAAGTCGTCGTTGCCGTGTCGGCGACGCTGGCCCCAGACGTGTCCGTCACCCCCCAGACCTCCTTTGAGGCGGCGTCCCTGTCCAAGCCGGCCTCCGCCTGGCCCGTCCTCTCGATCGCCGTCGAGGGAGCTCGGATGCACGCTCGCGGGCCGTGGGGGGCGAGGTCCGCTGGTCACGGAGGGAACAGCTACGAGCTCCGGGCGCTCGCCAGGTTCGGTCGGGAGGGCGAAGACAGTCCGGTGGTCGGTACCGACGAGCACCGCGGCGGGGAACAGATCAACGTGGTCGCTTCGACCCTGGGGACCGGTTGAGCCACGGAAGAGACGGTTATGCCGCATACCCAACGAAGTGCGAATTCCGCGCCACTGGACCGCCCCCTACGAGAACGTGCGATGGTATTCCGCTCCAAAATCGACTCTTGGCTGCTCGTCCTGCTCATCGCGGCTGCGACGCTTCCATTGATCCAAGCGATAGTAGCTCTGCAACAAGGGTCGAACTGGGTCCCCCTCTTCCTCATGTTCGGCCTACTCACAGGGAGCTTCCTCTGGCTACTGCTCTCTACGAAATACACTGTAGACGACAACACGCTTGTAGTGCAGAGCGGGCCGTTTAAATGGCAGATCCCGAAAGACGAGATCACCGGGATTGCCCCGTCGAACTCTATGTTATCTAGCCCCGCCCTATCGTTGGACCGATTTAGGATTACTTATGCCCGTGGCCGAAGCCACCTACTTGTCTCTCCGAGTGACAAGGCTGGGTTCATCGAAGCACTCGGCATCACCCTAAATGTGACATAACGGTCTACTATTATGCAGTCCTGTCGGGACCACCCATGACAACTCTGCTCGCAATCGCCCTCGCCGTAACTCTCACGTCCATCTCCGTGCTGCACCTCTACTGGGCGGCGGTCGGAGCACATGCGCCGTGCCACGAGAGGCGACATCTTTGGACGTCGTGATCCGCAGCGACCAGCGCATCGCCTCGGACGATTGTTATGCGCGGGTCCAACGCAGGTTGAGGGCTGACGGACCAGACGAACGCGGTCACCGTGTGGCCCTTTCGGAGGAGGACTTGGATCGCGGCGCGGCCGGTGCCGCCCGTGGAGCCGATGATTTGTCCTTTCGCGCCAGCCTGGCCTGCTGTGCCCGCCCGTGGGGTGGTTCTCTTGTCGAGGGGCTCCACCTGCCGCGTCACGTCGACGGCTCGCGTCACGTGACCACTTGCGTTGCACCTTCCGGGCTCGTCTCTATGAGGCCCATCGCCATTGTCGAGATGTCTTGTGAGGCCTCCCCAATTAGCACGCGGAGGCCCCCATGTGTCGTCGCCCATTGGGCCGCTCCACCGCTGCGCGTGAGCCCAAAGAATGAGGGAGACGAGCGTGCCACCTCCGGCCAAGTCCGCCATCGCCAGCCGGCTGCCTAGATCGGCAAACGTCCTCGAGCGCTCGGACCGCCGAGGCACCGTTGGCTCAGGGCTGTACACGGCGCCAAGCGTGGGTGCCTCAGGCGAGGTCTCCTTGACGTTGGTTAAGAAGTGAAGCCCGCTCCACCCGATGCCTGGACCCTACAGCTAAACGTTGGTTCTTTCGGGGGTCAGCGCACTCTTACATCCGATCCAGCCTCGTGAAGACACCCCTGCCCTTTCCGAAGTCGGCGCTCATTGGACTCGTCGCCCTAACCGCGTGGGTCGGGCAGGCTGCCCACGCCCAGGGAACAGAGCCTCCGCTGCTGACTCCCGAGGTGCTCACGGAGCTCTTGAACGCGTTCGATGTCCCTGGAGTGGCCGTTGCAACTCTTGCTAGTTGCGAAGTCAGCGAGGTTGTCGTTGCCGGGTCGGCCACGCTGTCCCCGGACGTGGCGGTCACGCCCCGGACCGCCTTCGAGGCCGCATCGTTGTCCAAGCCGGTCTTCGCCTGGCTCTTCCTCTCGCTCGCCGACGAGGGGGTCGTCGACCTCGACCGGCCCCTTGCCAAGACATTCGACTACCCGCGGATCTTCGACAAAGTGGCCTACGCGGAGATCACGCCCCGCATGGTCCTGACCCACCGGACTGGCCTCCCGAACTGGGTCGATGAAAACGTCGAGTTCCACGACCGGACGGCGCCGGTCCCCTTCGGGGCCCCGCCTGCAACGGCTTACACTTACTCGGGCGAGGCCTTCCAACTCCTCCAGGCCTACGTCGAGGAGGTTACTGGGGAGACCCTCCAGAACCTGTTCCGGGAGCGACTCGGGGAGGTCATGCCCTACTCCACGTTCGCGCGTCCGCTTCCGGACGGCGTGGCACCGTCCCGTGGGTACCGGACCGCCAGCGACCCCGCCACTGGGCGCGACATGACCAGCCTCCGCGCCTACGGGATGGCCGCCGCCTCCCTGGTCACGACTGCCCGGGACTACGCTCAATTCCTGGCCCACGTGTGCACGGGGGCGGGCCTCCATGCCGACACGTATGCCGACATGCTCCGGCCGCAATCGCCCGTGCCCGCGGGCGAGGGAGCGGCGGTCCCCACGTCCTGGGGGCTCGGGTGGATGCTTGCGGACATGGGGGGGGCGACGTTCGCAGGCCACGGGGGCGACAACAACGAGTACCGGTCGCTCGCCGGGTTCATCCGGGAGAGCGGGGACGGTTTGGTGGTCCTTACCAACGGGTACAACGGCCGGGCCCTGATCGACGTGGTCGCCTCGCCGCCGGAGACCGGCCAGGACGCAGCAGAGACGGATCCCGAAGGGCTATAGACGGCCGAGGCTGCGTCCGACAGGAAGCCTCCAGGTCGCCCTCAACCCCGCGACCCATTGTTCTGGGGTTTCCGCTGGCTCCTCCTCTTCGATCTCAGCGCGGAAGAGCCGTCCTGAGGCGTGCTCCTTCCACCGAATTCCCCGTATTCCAGAAGGTCGTCCAACGAATCATCTCTGCCTCTACCAAATGCCCACCCGTCTACTCCTCGTAACGCTTCTGGTGCTTTCCTCGTTTGCAGGGTGCTCCGCCCGTTCCGGCACTGCGACCCCTGAGACCTCATCGTGGTCCGCTCTGGAACTCGTTGAGGCCCTTGCCTCGGACCCTGCGCGCTCCGTCGATATGACGTTGCGACACATCGGCAAACTCATCCTCGGCGAGCCGTTGGACGTGGCCTCGATCCGGGCCTCTGCTCGCGGCCTCCCCCGGACGCTGTCCTGACGAATCCAACACCCATGCTCCGAATCTCCGCCCTTTATGCTCTCCTCGTCCTCCTATCGGTGCGCGCCAGTGCGCAGGTCTTGGGTCCCGAAGCCGTCGGCGACTCGCTCATGGCGGCATACGCTGCTCACGGGTCCCCGGGCGGCGTCGTCGCCGTGATTGAGGGCGGCGAGGTCGTTTTCGCGCGCGGCTACGGGCTCGCCAACATTGAGTACGGCGCGCCCAACACGTCGGCGACGCCGTACCACATGGCCTCTGTCTCGAAGCAGTTCACGGCCTTCGCCGTCGCCATGCTCCAGGACCAGGGCCTGCTCTCGCTCGACGACGACGTCCGCGACTACGTCCCCGAAGTCCCCGACTTCGGCCATACCATCACGCTCCGCCACCTCGCCACCCATACGAGCGGGCTCCGCGACCACTGGTCGCTCTGGACGCTCAGCGGTGGGCTCATGGACGACGTGATCCGCCAGGACGACCTCTTGCGGCTCGTCGTGCGCCAGCGCGAGCTCAACTTCGAGCCGGGCGCCGAATTCCTCTACAGCAACACGGGCTTCTTGCTGCTCTCCGAGGTCGTCTCGCGCGTGACGGAACAGCCGTTCGGCGAGTGGATGGAGGCCAACGTGTTCGGCCCGCTCGGCATGGACAACACACAGGTCTACGACGACCACGAGCGGGTCGTGCCGGGCCGCGCGTACTCGTACTATCGGGACGAGGGCGGGCTGAAGAAGTCGGTCCTGAGCTTCGCCAACTCGGACGCGACGAGCCTGTTCACGACGGCCGAGGACCTCGCGCATTGGATGCGCAACTTCCGGACGCACGAGGTCGGCGGGGCGAGGGTGGCGCGGGCGATGCTGGAGCGCGGCGTGCTCGCGAGCGGGGACACGCTCGGCTACGCGCTCGGCTTGTTCGTCGACGAGCACCAGGGGCTCCGCCGAATCCAGCACGGCGGGTCCGATGCCGGGTACCGGACGTTCCTGGCGTACTACCCCGAGATAGACGCGGGCGTCGTGACGGTGGGGAACCTCGCCTCGTTCGATAGCGGTCGCGTCGCCGAGCGGACGGCCGAGGCGTTCTTCGCTGACGACATGGACGCGCCGGCGCCGGCGACCGCGGCGGAGGATGCCGGGCCGTTCGCGCTCTCGGATCCCGGCCGCTACTCTGGGCTGTACTTCGCCGATGGGTTCGGCACCCTAGAGGTCGCCCGCGTCCGCGGCCGGCTCACGGTCGCGCTCTCCGACAGGGACCCGCTCGTCCTCCGCGCGCTCTCGGACTCTCTCTTCGTCCACGAAGGGTTCGGCGTCCGCTTCCGGTTCGACCTCGATGCGGACGGCGTGGTCACCGGCGGGGAGGTCCTGGCCGGCGGCGGGCTCACGTTCGAGAGGTTCGACCCTCCGACGCTGACGGCGTCGGAGGTGGACGCGCTCAGCGGTACGTACACGGGCGCTGAGCTCGGGACCGAGTACACCGTCCGTGCCGAACTCGATGGGCTCGTGGTCTCGCACCGTCGGCTCGGCGAGGCGCCGCTCGTGCCGTTGCCGGACGGCCGGTTCAGCGCCGGTCCGCTCGGCATCGTCACGTTCGAGCGGAACGGGGACGGGGCTGCGACAGGCTTCCGTGCCACGTCGGACCGCGTCCGCAACCTCCGCTTCGACAAGTCCGGCTAGATCACGACTACCGCCTTGCGCGCTTCATCACGACTCGATTCCTCGTCCTGCTGGTGGCACCCGTCGCCAGCGCGCTCGCTTCGTCGGAGTCTCGACGCGTCCTGTCCGGCCTTCCTCATCCGTTTGATTTCCACTCTAACTGAATGAACCGGTCACTCCTGCTCGCGCTCGTGTTAGCCGGTCCCGCGATCGCTCAAGACTCCCTCGGTGTCGGCAGTGCCGCCCCCCCGATCACGATCACGCGATACGTCTCTGCGCCCGCGTCGGCCGTGGAGGACCTCTCCGGCCGGTGGGCCGTCGTCGAGTTCTGGGCGGCTTGGTGCACGTACTGCGTCGGCAGCGTGCCCCTGACCGACAGCCTCGCCGCCGCGCTCGCCCCCGACGGGATCCCCGTCGTCACGCTCAGCGCGGACCCGGAGCCCGTCCTCGCCTCCTTCTTCGCGTCGAACCCCACGCGGGCCTGGGTCGCGTACGACTCGTCCGGGGCCACCGCCGAGAGGTACCAGATCGGGGGCTACCCTCAGACCGTCGTCATCGACCCCGAGGGACGTATCGCGGCGTTCACGAACCCGAAGGGGATCACGGCCGAGCACGTCCGCGCGATCGTCCGTGGCGAGGCCCCGGAGATCCCGTTCCAGTACTTCAGGCTCAGCGGGTCGCCCGCCGACTTCGAGTGGGACGAGACGACGACGGCAGACGAGGACGACGCGGACCTGTACGCGCAGTCGGTCATCCGGCGGTCCTCGTCCGCGCAGACGTTCCTGCGCTGGCGGCCCACGCCGGGGCGCGTGCTCGGCGACGGCGTGCCGCTCTCGTCGCTCGTCGAGCACGCCTACGGCGTCTCCGGCTTCGGCATCGACAACCGGCTCCCCAACGCGGACGCTCTGTTCCGGGTCTCGGTCGTGTCGCCGTCGCGGACCCACGAGGGAGCGCGGAGGCTGCTACGCGAGACGTTGGCGAGCGCGTTCAACTTGGACGCTCGCCGAGAGGCACGGCCCCTGGACGTCGTCGTTCTCCGGCGCCGGTCGGGCGCCGAGTTCTCCGACCGCTTCGCTCCCGCCAGCCCCTCCCGAGGCCCGCTCCTCGAGGTAGGCGGCCCCACCGGCATCCACGTCACGGAGGTGGAGTTGGGATTCCTGGTCGACGTCCTCGAGCGGTACGCCTTCGGGCGGATGGTGCTCGATGAGACCGGGCTCGACGGCCTCTACGACGTCGATATCCCGTGGACCCCAGGGGACCCGGACGCCACGGTAGCCGCGCTGGAAGCGGCCGGCTTCGACGTAGTCATGGAACGAAGGACCGTCCCGGTACTGCTCATCTCAGCCCGAGGAGAGTAGCCGGACACCGAGTTTCGTATCATCGCCGTCCCCTCGGCCCCGCGCAGCCGGGGGCGCCGCTCGGGACCCGCTACACTGCACACAGGAACGGTAACGGGAGTACCGGCCTTCGCCTCCTGGCGACGTGGCGATATGAGGGCGCGGTACGCCGGTACACCCACAACCTCGTGACATGAACGCAAAGGACTCACTGCTGGACTTTATATCCCAATACGTCACCCTGACCGACGAGGAGGCCCGTGAGCTTCTAAGCCTCGACCTCTTTCGCGAGTACGAGAAGGGGGCCGTTCTTTCTAGAGAAAGCAACCCCACACAGCTCTCTTTCTTCCTGTTGAAGGGCTGCGTCGCCAAGTGCCACACGGCCGACAGCGACATCGTCGTCACTGAGATCTACACGGACAACGAGAACGTGGTGGACTCTCACGATGGGTCAGACCACCACTTGCGCTTCCTGGAGGACTCCGTCGTGTCCGCGGCGAGCGACGAAACGATGGACGAGTACATGGGCCGAATCCCAAAGCTGGAGGCCATGTGCCGGATGATGGCGGAGCACGTGCTCTCAGACGTCCGCCTCTCCTTCGACCAGTACCGCCTGGCGACCCCGGAACAGAGGTACCGCCGCATTATGGAGGAGAGGCCCGACCTGCTTCAGCGAGTCCCCCAGTACTACCTCGCGAGTTACGTCGGCGTTAAGCCGGAGTCCCTGAGCCGGATACGTAAGAGGATGGCCTCCAGAGCCGAGGAGCCGGCGGCTGCCGAAGAATGAGGAGGACCCAACTCGCTTCTTAACCCGGGTCAAGGAAGTGAGATGGTACCCCAAATAGCTTAGCACTCCACCTCACCAAACGAGACGGATGCGAAGCTCCCCCTCCCACATCAGGACCTGGTCGCTCTGGGTCCTTTGCCTCTTTCTAGCACCGTCACCACGGGCGCAGAGCGATGAGACGACTGACCACCGGCATCACCTCGGGAGCTCGGGGTTCGTCGCCTTCGGCCTCGCGCTCGACGAGAGGCCGGACTTCTTCCAACTGAACTACGGGTACCGGATCACGAGCAAGGATGTCGTCTCGGCCGAGGCGATCACCTGGAAGTGGTGGGAGCCGCTTGGGATCCCCTACGGCCCCTCGAAGGGAGACCTCGAGGAACGGTACCCCGGCTACGTGCGGGCGTTCGGCGTCGGAGCGGCCTACCAGCGGTTCCTGTGGGACGGTGCGTACGTCGCCGTCCACGCGCTCCCGCTCCTGAAGCGGTACGTCGACGAGTCCGGCGACGGGATTCAGAACGGGTTCCAACTGTTCACGACGCTGAGGGCTGGGTATCACCTGGGATTGTTCCAGGACCGCCTCTTCGTCGAGCCGTCAGTCGCAGTGACGCACTGGCCCATCGACACGAACAAGCCTGCTGAGTTCGCAGAGCGGGACGACGAGTGGCCGAACTACTTCCTGTTCGAGCCTGGGCTCCACGTCGGCGTGAGGTTCTGAGTCGCCGGTGAAAAGCCAGACCTCTCGCCCTGTCTAGTCCGACACCTGGGGCGGGCTAGGCCCTGACCGATAAGGACCCCTGACCTCTCCGCCGACTGTAGAGGCAACGGCGTCGGCGGACCTCAACGACCGTTGCCGTGTGGGGCTTGCCGCAGCCTCCAACGGGGACCGCGACCTGCCCCACCACACCTTCACTGCGAAACATGAACCGCATGATCGCCCTTCTTGTAGTGGCCGCTGCCGCCGTCCCGGCCCTTGCTCAGACGGCCGCGCTCAACGGGTACGTCCGCGACGCCGAGACCGGCGAGACCCTCATCGGCGCCTCCGTCC
>NZ_JBARYR010000778.1:0-2064 GCF_049648075.1 Rubrivirga sp.
CGTACCGAGACACACTCGGGGCAGCCCGTGAGGACGTCATGGTGTTCTGGCTCGACGTCCCAGAGGACGAGCTCGGCCGCCGACTGCGTGCGCGAGACGGTCACGTCGCCGGAGCGGACCTCTTGCCGAGTCAACTCGCAACCCTCGAGGCTCCCGAAGACGCGTATCGGCTCGACGGGGCGCTCCCCCTCGAGGACGTGGTCCGACGAGCGCGAGCCGTCCTCGAGGCCGAGTAACCCCACGCGTGCGTCCTCGAGGACGCGGCTAGGACGCGGAGCGGCGCTCGGCGGCTCGGTCGTCCACGGTGCCCTTTTGGCGGTAGAGGTCGAGGTAGCTGGGGACGTCGTAGCGGTCGCCGTGGATCTCCTTCATCTTCTCCCACCTAAGCTGGCACGCCATGCGGAAGGCCGTGTCCTCCCCGTAGCGTTTGATCGAGAACGACGTCCCCCGGGCGAGGCCGGGCTCCGGGTTCCACGAGACCGCGTACACCTCGTGCCGGACGCCTCGGCGGTCGCGTTTGAACGTCCGCGAGATCCCGACGACGCCGCTCGTGTTCCCTCGGTTGGACGTGACCAGACGCCGGCGCTTGGGGGCTGCGGGAAGCTCAGCTACCTCCTCGAGCAGCTTTTCCCGGTACTCGCGGGCGGCCTCGAACGACTTGTCACGGCCACCACACTTGCGGTCAGAGAAGAGTCTGGAATAGGTCTTACCATCGCGGTAGACCCGGACCTGCCACCCATGAGTGGAGTCGGAGTCGATGCGGATGACGCCTTTCGCGCGCGGCATGTGAGATGTACTAAGGAGATTCCTGTGTCGGGGACACGCATCTTGCTAGTCCCTTGTTTCAGATCGGGTTGAACCTAGCCTATCTGCCAAGAACGGACCCCAAAGTGCGGGGTCGAATGCGGTTCCCGCCAGATTGCTAATGCCGCCGCCCTTTCCAACCAATCCTCGGGCGGAGAGCCAAAACCGCGGGGAGCGTCACGAAATACGCGGTCACGAAGACCTCGCCCAGGATCAGAATGAGGGGGTCCGCCGGCCTCCCGATCCGGACGCTAACGGCGTAAAGCAGCGCCATGTCCGCTGCCGCTTTCACCACGAGGGCGGATACTCCCCACAGCGGTGCCGAGACGATGCCAGCGATCACGAGCGCGTGGACTGCGAACAGGATCACGTAGACGCCGAACACCGAAGACCCACCGGACAGCCCACCCCGAGCCCATCGCCTCCGTTGTTGGTACGCCTCGAGGACCGTGTCCGTGGGGAGCGTCCAAACGGTCGTCGCCGGGTCGAGTGGGAACCGGACCGAGTGGTCTGTCTGGGTCGCGACGGACTGGACGAGGGCGAAGTCCTCGGTCACACAGAAAGGGAGCGCCGGGTAGCCTCCGACCTCGCTGTACACCGATCGGCGGACGGCCATGTTGTTTCCCATGCCGGTCGTCGGGGCTCCGGCCTCGGCGGCGGCGGCCACGGCTCCGAGGAGGAGGGACCAGTCGAACGCCTGGACTCGGTCGAAGAGACGGCCGGGGCGGGTCGTGACTTGGGCCAAGCCGCATGAGATCCCGACGTCGGGATCGGCGAACGCGGCCGCCATGCCTCGCGCCCACGTCGGGACCGGCGCGCAGTCCGCGTCCGTGACCAAGACGAGGTCGGCGTCCACGGCCTCGATGGCGGTGTGGATCGCCTGGGCCTTGCCGCGGAGGTGCCCGACAGGATCCGGGACGCGGACGTAGCGGATCTCGAACGGCCCACTCCGTCGGGCGGCCTCGAGGACGATCTCGGCGGTCCGGTCCGTCGAGTGGTCGTCGGCGACGACGACGATCAGCTTCTCCGGCGGATAGTCTTGGGCCTGAAGGGCCTCGAGGCACCGGCCGATGGTTGCTTCCTCGTCTCGGGCGGCGACGGTGATCGCGACCGTCGGGAGCGCGCCGTCCCTCAGAGCGGCCGGCGGCCGGCTTCGCCAGAGCACCGCCGCGAGCCCGAGCACGACGACGGCGTAGGCGCCAAAGACCAGGCCCAAGGCGACCGTCACGGCGTCGGGGGCAAGGCCGGGAACCGCCACCC
>NZ_JBARYR010000779.1:0-6809 GCF_049648075.1 Rubrivirga sp.
GGGTTTGGAGGTTCTGGGCTCTTCGCCCGGAACCCCACGCCCATCATGCAAGGCATTCAGCGTCCGCCGACCTCGAGGTCGGACCGCTTGAAACGCCCTTGAGTACCCGAACCCTGACCCGAGAACCCTGAACCACGCATCATGATCGACCTCGAAAAGGCCCCCGCCCTGCTCCGCGACGCCGTCGGCGCCCTCGAGGGCGCGTTCGCGGGCGACGGAGCCCCCGACCCGTTCGCCGACCTCCGCCAGCGAGCCCGCGCCTCGTTCGAGGCCAAGGGCCTGCCGACGACGCGAGACGAGGCGTGGAAGTACACCGACCTCCGCCCCGCCCTCAAGCCCGACTACCGCTCCGCGCTCGGCCTCGACGCCGACGCCGCGGCGGTAGACGCCGCCATCGAGGGCGCCCGGATTCCCGGCCTGGAGGCGACCCGTGTCGTCGTCGTCAACGGGCAACTCGACACCGAGCGGTCCGACCTCGAGGGCGTGCCTTCGAAGGTGACGCTGGCGAGCCTGGCCCACACCGTCGCGAACGGTGCAGAGGGCCTCGCGGACACGTTCGGACGCCACGTCGACCTCGACCGGGACGCGTTCGCGGCGCTCAACTCGGCCTCGAGCCTGGACGGCTTCTACCTCGAGGTCCCGCGCGGCGTGGCCGTCGAGACGCCGATCCACGTCGTCCACGTGATCACAGCGGACGCCGCGACCTACGTCCAAGAGCGAAACCTGATCGTCGTCGGCGAGGCGGCACAGGCGACCGTCTTGGAGAGCTTCGCCGTCGTCGGCGACGCCGAGACGTTCCGCAACGACCTCACCGAGATCGTCGCGGCCCAGAGCGCCGTCGTGCGCCACGTCCGGATCCAGGACGAGGGGCCGGACGCCCACGGCGTCTCGCTCGTCCAGACGTACCAGTCGCGCGACAGCGATGTCTCGACCTTGACGTTCACGTTTGCGAGCGGGACGGTCCGCAACAACACCGTGATGGTGCCCGACGGCGAGGGCTGCCAGTCCACCCTCGGCGGCTTGTACCTCTGCCACGGCGACCAGCACGTCGACACGAACACGCTGGTGGACCACGTCGCGCCGGGCTGCCAGTCGAACGAGCTCTTCAAGGGCATCGTCTACGACCAGTCGACGGGCGTCTTCAACGGCAAGGTGTTCGTCCAGCGCGAGGCGCAGCAGACGAACGCCTACCAGCAGAGCCAGGGCGTCGTGCTTAGCCCCGACGCGCGGCACTACTCGAAGCCCGAGCTCGAGATCTACGCCGACGACGTCAAGTGCTCGCACGGGTCCACGACCGGCGCCGTTGAGCCGGAGCACATCTTCTACCTCCGCAGCCGAGGCGTGTCGGAGTCTGACGCCCGCGCCATGTTGCTCTACGCGTTCGCTCACGACGTCGTCGAGATGGTCGACCTTGAGCTGGTGCGCGACGCCCTCGACGCCCGCATCTCTGAGCGGCTCAAGTAAGGGGTTGGGTCCTTGGGGTTCGGGGTGGGTACTTCCAAGTCTTACATCGTCCCAACACGTGATCCAGAAACCCTGATACCTATGACCCGCGACTTCCTCCGCGACGGCCGCGAGGCCGACGACCTCGCGACCCTCGACCTCTCCGACCTCGAGGACGGCATGGTCCAGGTCATGCGGACCATCTACGACCCGGAGATTCCGGTCCCTATCTGGGATCTCGGGCTGATCTACGGATGGACCATCGAGGACGGTGATGCCGGGAAGGACATCTCGGTTAAGATGACGCTGACCGCGCCCAACTGCCCAGCTGCCGAGACGCTTCCAGCCGAGGTCGAGCAGGGCGTCAACGCCCTCGAGGGCGTCGCTCACGCGTCCATCGACCTGGTCTTCGTGCCGACGTACTCGATGGAAATGCTGAGCGACGAGGCTCGGCTCACCCTCGGCTTGATGTAGCCGACTACGTCCTCGAGAGCCGTCGGGCTGGCGCAGCTAGCGAGATCTCGTGAGACGAGATCGTGCCCTTCCTGAATTAAGTCCTCGAGGTCGCGACGGAGCGTTCCCGGGACGGCGTCTATTGCGACCAGGCCTGGGCTGGCACAGCGGCTGAAAGAGGAGGACCGTAACCTCTGATCTCTCCCCGGTTCATGTCTCTCTCTACCGCCGCTCTCGACTCCGCCTACCGCCAAGCCGAGCGGACGCTTCGCAAGCCGAGCTCGGCCGTTTGGCTCCGCAGTGTGTGTGTGAGAACCGCCCGGTTCGACGAAGCCTTGGACTTCTACGTGAACGTGTTAGGTCTAACCCTGGGCGGCCTGGGCGTGCACCCACTGACGGCTCAGCCGCGAGCGCAGATGCTCGACGCGGAGGGACACCAAGTGTTCGAGCTCGTCGAGGCGCCGGACGACACGGGTCGTGGCGTGCACGAACTGGCGTTCGGGATGCCGCGCAGGACTGTGACACTCTTGCGCTCACGCCTTGATTTGCAGAACGTGAAATACAAAGAAGCCGGCGGCGCCCTCTTCCTGCGGGATGTCGACGAGACTTTGCTGAGGATCGAGACGCTCTAGTCCTCGAGGACGATCACCAGCTTCCAGAAGCCCCACCTCCACCCGACGACCCGCCGCCGCCGCTGAAGCTGCTCGAGGACCGGCTCCCTGACGAACCGCTCCTCGACGAGGTCGAGATGGATGGGACAGAGTAGCTCCGGCTACCGACGGTGACACGAGTTTCGCCCCGTAGCCGGGCAGCACGAAAGGCCTCGCTCTTGGCGCGGTTATGGCGGCGGATCTCTCCCCACCGCGGATGAGCTTCGGCCCAGCGCCCGAGCCAGACTTTGAACGCCGTGTATGCGGCGAGCCCCACGAGCACGACCCACTCCCACCGGATGAAGTACGGCAGTGATACAGCGGCCATTAGCCCGATTACAGCCGGCCCCACAATCGCCACGTCCAGGCTCTCTTGCGCTCCCTTCGTAAGCTCTCGGGCGAGATCGAGGACCAGAATCAAGACGACCGGTGCGCTGATAAAGGCCAGGACGAGATTGACCGGAGGCTCTTCGGGACCGCGCGGCTCGTACGTCCCGTCGGCGGCCTCGAGGACGGCCGCGACGCCGTCGAGGACGCCAGCGTCGAAGTCTCCATCTTTAAACGGCGGTACGATGAGGTCCCTGATGATCGAGCCCGAGGTCGCGTCCGTCAGGTCGCCCTCGAGGCCGTAGCCGACCTCGATCCGGACCTCCCGGTCTTGGACCGCGATCAAGATGAGTACACCGTTGTCGCGGCCCTCGAGGCCGAGCCCCCACTCCCGATGGACCTTGTTCGCGTACGACTCCACGATTTGGCCGTCGAGGGACGGGATGGTCAGGACCACGACTTGGTTCGAGGTCGAGTCTTCATGGACAGCGAGTTGAGCCGTCAAGGCGTCTTCAGTGGTCCGCGACAGCACGTCGGCCAAGTCAACGACGCGCCCGGTCAGAGGCGGGACCTCGAGGGCGGATGCTGGAGCCGCGGCGAGGACCGCCAGAAGGGCCGCGGCGACTCGCACTACTCGTTGCGGACTCGCACGTCGTCGGGCAACTCGTCCGTGTCATCATCGCGGATCACGACGCCGCGACGGTGGAGCAGGTCGCCGCACTTGCTGATCGCGTTTACGAGACCGGTAGCGAGAGACTTCGACCGCACACCGTCACGCACCAGGTCGACGACCTCGACCCACTCCTCCGGCTCCACCTTGGCATTGATCCCGATGTCGCCGACGACCTCGATGCGGTGCTCGAACAGGGACACGAAAAGCAATATGCCGGTCCGATCACGGGTATCGAACACCTCCTCCTCGACAAACGCGACGGCCGCGCGGCGGTGGACGTTCTCCTCCATTTCGCCCGCACCAGCGACACGGCGGCGGATCGGCTCGATGAGCGTCAGCGCCGCCCCCACGACTCCACCGACCGTCATCACAGTCGCGAGCGCGGCGGGCGTGTACAGCCAAGCCCACGCCCATCCCGTATAGAAGGTCTCCGCGATGAGCATCACGAGGCCGGAGGTCAGCGCGACGACTGAGGCGAGACGCCACACGGCAGCGGTGTAGCTCCCGCTCTGACGGACGACGTACGGGACGATCTCCCCCGCCGTGCGCGTCTCAGCCGCTGCAACGGCGTCGCGAATCGCGTCGCGCTCTGAATCCGTGAACACAGGTGAGGGACTACTCATCGTCGGCAGGAGCAAAGCGACTCAAGATCTCACTCACGCGCGAGGGAGGAGTTCGTTCGATCCTCCCGGCCACGCTCACGGCCTCGACAGGAGCTCGGGCGGGTCGGAACCGGCCTGGCACGTCGTACAAAGTGGAGAGCGCCCTGACGATTCCAGACGCGGACGACCAGTCACGAGCGACCTCTGATCGAATGCGCCGCAGATTGGCATCGCCGATGGGACGCGTTGCCTGAGCCGCGGTCGCAGAATCTAAAGCGGCGCCGACCTCGAGGAAGGCGAGCTCCCGGCGGGCATCATAGTGGACGCTCGCCCGAGGCAACCGCTCGAGCATGACACGGCGAGCGACGAGAAGCGCCGGCCACTCGTCCCAATCCACAGCCGCACTCCACACCGACGACGCCCGACGGATCTCAGGGACGGAATCTCGTCCCTGGATACCGGACAGTCGGACAGCGACGTCACGCTCTACCCACTCCCACGCGACGGGACCAGAGATGACCAAAAGGGCCTCGCTGGGTGATCCAAGGTGACGAACGTCGGCCTCGAGGTCGGCGCCGCCCGTGCCGACCGGACGAAACGCCGAAGTAACGAGAGTCATCACCTCGGAAAGCCCTGCACGTTCGAAGACGTCCGCTTCTGACTCGGAGTAGTCCCGACGAGTCCCCAGAGCCGAAATCGATGCTCGGTAGGAGTCTCCCGACGGATCGCGTCGATAGACGACCGTGAGTCCGTTCGACAGCGTCCACTCCGCGACGTCGGCGTCAGGAAACACTGACCTCGTGCGGATCAAATTCTTAGGCGTCGCCGGCAGGACACGCTCCTCGATGTCCACGATCCTTGGATCCGAATCGACCTCGAGGGGCGGCAACTGGACGGCCAGGTCCTCGAGGTCGGTCCTTCCAACCTCGACGGCCGGTGTCGACGTAGCGCATCCTGCCACCACGAACATGCAAGCGATTGGAAGGAGGCGCATCGAGGTCGGGGGGTCTCTAAGCTACGGTCGCACCGCGCGACGCCACATCACGCGGGCCACCCCGAGACTGACGGCCGCCAGTAGCACGGTGATCAGTGCGAGACGGAGTGACGCCGTCTCGCCGCCGATCTGCTGGATGCTGCTGTACAGCGCGAGCGGCAGGGTTTGGGTCGATCCCGGCAGGTTTCCGGCCACGATGAGCGTGGCCCCGAACTCCCCGAGTCCTCTCGTAAAGTGGAGCAACGCACCGGCCGCGATCCACGGCAACGAGAGTGGTGCGATGATGTCGGCGAACAGCCTCCACCCCGTCGCGCCGTCTGCCCGGGCCGCATCGAGGACGTCGTCAGAAACGGCCTCGATGCCGGAGCGAGCGAGCTGGACGAACAGAGGAAGTCCAACGACGGCCGACGCGATCACGGCCGCCCACCACGTAAAGGCCATGCCGCGAGGCAGCACCGCCAACAAGGCGTATCCCGTCACGACGGGCGGCAGCGCGAGCGGCAGGAGCGACGCAAACTGGACAGGTCCAGTCCACCACCCATCGCTGCGGGCGAGCCACCACCCCAGTCCAATGCTCGGGATCGCAGCCAGCGCCGTCGCAACGAGCGCGACCCGCAGGCTGAGCAGGGTCGCGACCCATTCTGCGGTCGTCATCGGGGCGGATCGAAGCCCGCATCAGCCCAGGCCGTCGACCGAGCAAGTGCTCGAGCGGCCTCGAGGCCACGATCCTCGCGAGGTACACAATCGGGGTCACAATCACCGAGAACAGCGATGACGAACGTGGGCGCGGCGACCTCGAGGTCGAACACGCGCACGACCTCGACGCGAGACGACGCCCGGGCGTCCGACGCGTAGACGACGGCACGGTCGGCGGCACCGATCTCAACGGCGGCGAGTGCGGCACGGACATCGCCCGTTCGAACGGCCCGCCCCTCGAGGGCGGACCACAACCCAACGGCCTCGAGGGCGCGCTGGGCGTGCCGCCCGGCCGGCACGTGAGTCGGGTCGGCGATGGCGACCCGCAGCGCATCGTCCTCGAGGCCGGATCCCACGGCTCCGACCGGTCCGACGACGACCATCCTGCCCGAGGCGACCTCGAGCACGTCGACGATCGGCACGTCGCGCTCTCGGAGCCAGTCGACCCACTCGGGATCGGCGGCGACGAACAGGTCCGCTCGGGCGCCCTGCTCGATCTGGCGCGCCAACGTCGAAGTGGCCCCGACGCTTACAACGACCTGGTCGTCGAGCGCGCGCTGAACGACGTCGGCCGTCGAGGCCGCGGCGAACACGACCACCCGGTCCGACTCTGTCGCACAGCCCACGAGCCAGAAGCAGGCCGCGAGCGCGCACGCTCGCATCACGGCGCGGCGTCGAGCACAGCCAAGGCCTCTTCGGCGCGACCTCGAATCGGAGCGTCGGCGGGCGCGAGGGCGACGACTCGCTCGAACGCCGCCCGAGCGCTGTCCACCCGACCGATCTGCTGCCGCAGCGTGCCGATGATGAAGTTGGCGTCCAGGTTGTTCGGGTCGGCCTCGAGGACGGCCTGCAGCTCTTGGACCGGTCGCATGGGATCCGACGGGTCGAACGTCGCGGCCTCGGCGAGCGCCACCCGGACACGTGACGACTCCTCGAGGTCGAGGCTCCGCTCGAAGTCGGTGATCGCGCGG
>NZ_JBARYR010000780.1:0-2169 GCF_049648075.1 Rubrivirga sp.
GGCGGGCACAGTCTCGGGCTTCGCGTCCTCGAGGTCGGGGAGAGCACGGGGCTTGGTCACGCCGCCAGCGGCTTCGAAGACCGGGCGACGGCGGGAGTCGGGGCAAACAACGAGAGCTGCGGGGCGCGGTCGGCCTTGGCGCCGACGATCCGGCGGCGGACCTCCGACACGTCCTGGCCGATCAGCTGTGGCCGGTGGTCCGGCGTCGTCAGGAAGTGCTGGGCGCGCTTCATCACGACGCCCATCCGCCGGAGGTCGTCCCACCGGACCTGCCCGCGGCGGCGGGCGGCGATGATCCGCTTCGAGCTTCGGATGCCGAGTCCGGGCACGCGCTGGAGCCACTCGATAGGCGCGCGGTTGACGTCGACGGGGAAGAGGTCGGGGTAGCGCAGCGCGTACGCCGTCTTGGGGTCGACGTCGGAGTCGAGGTTGCCGGAGCCGGGCGGGGCCACCTCATCGAGGCCGAACCCGTACTTGCGGATGAGCCAGTCGGCCTGGTAGAGCCGGTGCTCGCGGTGGAGCGGCGCGCGGTAGGTCTCGGGGTCGGGGACGCGGTCGTCGCCGCCGAGGGGGACGAAGCCGGAGTAGTAGACGCGCCGGAGCTTCTGCTCGCTGTACAGCCCGTCGCTCAGCTCCAAGATCTGGCGGTCGGTCTCGGGCGTCGCCCCGACCACGAGTTGCGTGCTCTGACCGCCGGCGGCGAAGCGCGGCGCGCGGCGGCTCTTCTTCCGTTCCGCCCTCGAGGCCGTGATCTCGTCGCGGACGTGGCCCATCGGCGCGAAGACCTGGTTGTAGTCCTTCTCGGGCGCCACCTGCTTCAAGCCCTCCTCGCTCGGGATCTCGACGTTGACGCTGAGCCGGTCGGCCAGGCGCCCGGCCTCGGTCAAGAGCTCCGGGCTCGCGCCGGGGATGACCTTGAGGTGGATGTAGCCGTTGAAGTTCTCGACGTAGCGGAGCTTGCGGGCGACCGCGACCAGCTTCTCCGTCGTCGTGTCGGCGTCCTTGAAGATGCCGGACGACAGGAACAGGCCCTCGATGTAGTTCCGCTTGTAGAACCCCATCGTCAGCTCCACGACCTCGTCGACGGTGAAGGCGACGCGCTCGACGTCGTTCGAGCGGCGCGACACGCAGTAGGCGCAGTCGTAGATGCAGACGTTCGAGAACAGGACCTTGAGGAGCGAGACGCACCGGCCGTCCTCGGTGTACGAGTGGCAGATGCCGGCGCCGGTCGAGTTGCCGATCCCGGTCTTGGAGTTTTCGCGCTTGCCGCCCGAGGACGCGCACGAGGCGTCGTACTTGGCCGCGTCGGCGAGGATTTCGAGCTTTTCGATGACCTGTCGGCGCATACGGTTGGGCGGCCCGTCGTGGGCGAATTGGGCGGAGCCCAAAGGTCGGGGACAGGTGTGACAGGTGTGCGTCGTGTAGCCTCGAGGGCGGAGAGGTTCGCCTCGAACGGAGTCTCGTCCTCAAGGGCGGCCTGGTGACCCACCGGATTGCTAGGACGGCGGGACCAGGGTTGTTTCGCCCTCGAAGTGAAGGCCCCCTTGTGACAGACCTAATCATTCCCGCGAAGGCGGGAATCCAGGATGGGCGATTGCCGGAGACTGGACGGCCTCGAGGCCGGTCGGCACGCCGCATGGATCCCCGCCTGCGCGGGGATGACTCATAAGGGGGATCTGAGATCTGTCCTCGAGGACGTGGGGGCTTCGGGTCTGCCCTCGTCCTCGAGGTCGGGCGAGGACACGCCAGCGGCGTGTCCTGTTTTTGAATCGGCCCGTGCACGTCTTGAGTCAGCCTCGAGGGCGACTGACGGTCGGTTGGCATCGCCGCGCGCGATCCTGCCGATCCCATCGTCTGGCACCATGCACCTCACCGTCGGCGTCGGCCCGCCGACCTCGGCGCTGCCGGCCGAGATCGACATCGGGCTCCCGCTCGTCAAGGCGGCGCTGCTCTACGGCGACCGCGTGACGCTGTGCAGCCCGTCCGCGAGCCTGCTCGTCCGCCTCCGGCGTCACCGTCCGGCCTCGCTCACAGACTGCCTCGAGGTGCTGGTCGGGCTCAGCAACGACTTGGGCCTCGAGGACGGACCGCAGCGCCTGAAGGCGCTCTTGGAAGGGGGGCGCGTCGAGGCCGAGAACGCCCGCCCGGCCGTCGACCACTGGTGGGAGC
>NZ_JBARYR010000781.1:0-1852 GCF_049648075.1 Rubrivirga sp.
GTTCGGGTACAGCGCGTCGATCAGCACGTCCGCGCCGGGCAAGCCGTTCTCGACAGCCGTCAGCGCCCTCGCGATGGCGCGGCGCTCGCCCTCGAGGACGGCAGGGGCGAGGGCGGCGGCGTCAGGCATGGCCCAAGATCGCCCTCGAGGGCGGCGGCGTTAGTCCGCCAGCGACACCAGAACCGTAGCGATGGTGATGCCGAGAGAGACGAAGAAGACGGTCTGCTCAAACTCAGCGCGAGCCTGGGTATTCCGTGCCTCCGCCTGCAGGGCATAGAGCGACAGGTACTCGACCTCCTCCTCAGTAAGCGACTCCGGCGGACGAGCGAGCAGTTCCTCGGCATAGGTCATCGCCTCGACCGTCGGCTCCTTGTCGTTGGGGCCGTACGGGCTCACGGTGACGCAGCCCGAGAGCGGGCCGGAGAGCATGAGGAGGGCGAGGACGGAGGTCAGGGTGCGGGTCATCGAGGACGGAGAGTGAGGGATGCGCCCCGAACGTAACCGGCCGTGCTCCATCTGTCAGGTCAGAACGATTGCACTGTCCCATCAGACTCGTCGTCCTCGAGGACGGCGAACGGGCCGACCTCGAGGGCGCGCCTAGGCGACCGTCCTCGAGGACGTGACTCTCGCAAACGGGGTGCTCAGCCGGTGAGCGAGACCGTATGGGTCCCCGCCTGCGCCGGGATGACTCGTGTGTGGTGGGGAGTTGGGTTGGGGATCCGAGTTCGGATTCGCCCTCGAGGCTGAGCGCCCGTACCCATCGAGAATGGTTCGTCAGAGCGTGTCTTCGAGGCCGGGCTCAGCATGGGACCATAAAAAACCGTAGGGACACACCGCTGGTGCGTCCTCGGCCAGCCTCGAGAGCGATTCCCCACGAATCACCACTCGCCACCCACCAGCGCCCGTCCCACGACCTCGAGGTCGGGTCCCGACCCGCCCTGATGCGGCCTCGAGAGCGATCCGGCGCCCCACAACGCCCCACCGTTCCCCACCGCGCCGTCCTCGAATGTGGATATCCACCGTCAGTCCACCACGAGTGGATTGCCCGTCCGGCTAGTTTGCCGTCTCCCCGCCTCGACCTCGATGTCCGATCTCCGCCTCCCGCTCACCGACGCCCCCACGCACGGCGACCGCACACACACCTGCGGCGCGCTCCGCGAGTCCGACGCCGGCCAGACCGTCGTGCTGAAGGGCTGGGTCGATCAGCGCCGCAACTTCGGCGGGCTCAACTTTGTGGACCTGCGCGACCGCTACGGGATCACGCAGCTGGTGTTCTCGCCCGAGTTGAACGAGGATCTCGCCTCGCTCGCCGAGAAGATGCGGGGCGAGGACGTGATCTCCGCCCGTGGCGAGGTCCGCGTCAGAGAGCGCAAGAACCCCGACATGGCGACGGGCGACGTCGAGGTCTACGTCTCCGACCTCGAGGTCCTGGCCGTCTCGGCGACGGCGCCGTTCGTCGTCTCGGAGAACGACCCGAAGGCGACCAAGCCGTCCGACGAGATCGCGCTTCGGTACCGCTACCTCGACCTGCGCCGGAGCAAGCTCCAGCACAACCTGATGCTGCGGTCCAAGCTCTACCAGAGCACGCGGAGCTTTTTCCACGAGCATGATTTCGTCGAGGTCGAGACGCCGGTCCTGATGAAGTCGACGCCCGAAGGCGCCCGCGATTACCTCGTCCCGAGCCGTGTCCACCCCGGCCAGTTCTACGCGCTCCCCCAGTCGCCCCAGACGTACAAGCAGATCCTGATGGTGGCGGGCATGGACCGCTACGTCCAGATCACGAAGTGTTTTCGGGATGAGGACCTGAGAGCGGATCGCCAGCCGGAGTTCACCCAGATCGACGTCGAGATGA
>NZ_JBARYR010000782.1:0-4506 GCF_049648075.1 Rubrivirga sp.
GGTCCGCGACGCCGCGACCCGCCACGTCGAGGGCCGTCCCGTGATCGGGGCTCGTGCGGACGATGGGCAGGCCGAGGGTGACGTTGACGCCGGCGCCTTGGGCGAGCGCCTTGAACGGGGCCAGGCCCTGGTCGTGGTACATCGCCACGACGGCGTCGTGGTCTCGCCACGCACCGCGCCCGAAAAACGCGTCGGCGGGGAACGGGCCGGCGACCTCGAGGTCGTCCGCCCGTAGCCGCTCGAGGGCGGGACCGACGACCTCGATCTCTTCGCTCCCGATCACGCCGCCGTCGCCCGCATGGGGGTTGAGGCCGAGGACTGCGAGGCGCGGGGACTCGATCCCTAGATCATTTCGAAGAGCGTCCGACAGCGTCGTACAAACCCGCTCGATCCGCTGCCCCGTCACCAACCGCGCGACGGCCGAGACCGGGACGTGGATCGTGACCAGCGCCACGCGGAGCGGGCCGTCCTCGAGGTCGGCGGCGAGCACCATCACGACGGTCTCGGCGCCGGTCCGCTCCTGGAGAAACTCGGTGTGACCCGGCACCAGCCACCCGGCGCGTTGGATCGCCTCCTTCGAGATCGGCGCGGTCACGATGCCGTCGACGGCCCCCTCGAGGGCGAGGTCGGTCGCACGGGCGACGGCGCGCATGGCCTGGTCTCCCCCATCAGAGGTTATTGAGCCCCATTCGTAGCCGTCGCCGCCGATATCGAGGACGGAGAGCCGGCCCGTGTGCTGCTCGACCGACTCGATGACGTGAGGGACCGGATGGCCGAGTCGCCGAGCCTGGTCCCGCAACACCGACGCCGACCCGACCGCGACGAGATCGACCTCGAGGGCGTCAGGTCCGGCCTCAAGAGCCGATAGGCCGGCGGAGCCAACGCGATCCGTTCTCGGCACGAGCCGGGCGGCCTTGAGCACGACCTCGGGGCCGATCCCGTTCGGGTCCCCGATGCTGACGGCGAGTCGAGGACGCACTACGGACTCGGGAGAGAGGTCGCGGAGTCGGCGGGGATCACGCCGGGCTCCGTCGCGGCCTCGACGGGCGTTTCGGCCGGCGTCGTGACGGGCGTCTCCGTGCCGGCGGCCTCGTCGGTGGCGCACGCGCCGAGCACCAAGGCCAGGGCGGCTAAAAGAGAGAACGTGCGCATCAGTCCGTCAGCAGGTCGAGGAGCAAGCGAACGCCGAAGCCGGTCGCGCCTTTCGGGCGGTAGCCGTACGGCGAATCGAGGAACGCGGGCCGAGCCAGGTCGACGTGGACCCACGGGTAGGCCGGCTCGCGATCGCTGTCACCGGGTCCGCCCTCGAGGGTAAAGTGCTCCAGGAAGGCGGCGGCCGTGATCGTGCCGGCCATCCTCCCCCCGACGTTCGACATGTCGGCCGTGTCGCTCTTTAGTTGGTCTTGGTAGTGCGGGTACAGCGGTAGCGGCCATGCCAGGTCGCCGGTCGCGTCGCCGGCGCTGTGGACGCGGTCGGCCAGGTCCTGGTCGTCGGGACGAGCCACGACGGCGGCGACACGCTCACCCAGCGCCACGCCCTGCGCGCCCGTCAAGGTCGCGGCATCGAGGACGTACCGGGGGTGGAGCGATCGGGCGTAGCTGAGCGCGTCGGCCAGGAGCAGGCGGCCCTCGGCGTCCGTGTTCATGACCTCGACGGTCGTGCCCGAGTGCATCGTCAAGACATCGCCGGGCGCGTAGGCGCGTCCGCCGGGGCGGTTGTCGGACATGGGCAACAGGCCGATCACGCGGACCCGAAGCTCGAGCCGCGCGGCGCCCACGAGCGCTCCGGCGACGGCCGCTCCGCCACCCATGTCGGCCTTCATCTTGTCCATCGAGTCCTTCGTCGGCTTGAGCGACAGACCGCCGGTGTCGTACGTCACCGTCTTGCCGACGAACACGACCGGGTCGTCCGACTCGTGTCCCTCGGGCGCCCACTCCAAGACGACAAAGCGCGGCGGGTCCAGGCTGCCCCGGTTGACGCCCAGCAGCCCGCCCATCTTCTCGTCCTCGATGCGCTCTTTGTCCCAAACCTCGGCGCGGAGGCCTGCGGACCGAGCCTCCTTCGAGACGCGCTCCGCCAAGGCGTCCGGCATCTTGGCGTCGGGCGGCGTGTTGACCAAGTCGCGTGCCCAGTTGGTCGCCTGGGCGCGGAGGTCCGCGGTTCGGACGGCGTCCTCGAGGTCGGACGCCTCGGACCACAGCGAGAGCGCCGCGACGTCCGGCGCGTCGGCTGACTTAAAGTCGTGGTACCCGTAGGCGCCCAGACGGAACCCCTCGACGAGCGCCCCGGCGGTCTCCGCCGACTCGCCTGGAGGAACGGCGATCGTCACCGCCTCGGCCTCGATGCCCGCGACGGCCTTCGCGATCGCCGCGGCGGCCCACCGCCAGCGCTCGAGACCGGGCTGGTCACCCAGCACCACGACGATGGCGCGCGTTCCGTCCTCGAGGACGAGCGATGCCGAAGACTTGGAGGCCGTCGCGTCCTGGACGGCGACCTCGAGGGCGGGACCGAGGTCCGGGCGCCAGCCGTCGGCCTCGAGGGCGAAGGCGAGGACGGGAGCCTCGAGGCTGGAGAGCGGGCCGGAAACGAGCGTGGTCATCGAGAGGTGAGGGGTTGAGGAATGGCAGAGGGGTTGAGAAAAGGGGGAGCTGACGGACTCATCTTTCCGTCCCCAATTTCTCCGCCCCTCCGCTAGAGCGAGCCGTTAAACTGGGCGAGCAGCGACAGGTCGGCCTGAGAGAGCTCGTCCGAGGTCTCGGTTATCTCGCTCGGGTCGGCCATGACGTGCGACGGCGCCGCGTCCACGACCTCCTTGAGCGTCCGCTGGAGTTGACCGTTCTGGACGAACGCGCCCGAGGCGTTGGCGTGGCCCCCGCCGCCGAACCGGCCCGCCCACTTGTTGATCGGGCAGTCGCCCTTGGACCTGAACGACAGCTTGACACCGGACGTCAGCTCCAGGCCGATGACCGCCGCCAGCACGCCGTCGAGCTGCAACGCGTAGTTGATCAGCCCCTCAGTCTCGTCGAAAAAGGCGCCCGACGACCGGATCATGTCCTGGGTCACGAAGATGGTCGCTAGACGCCCATTGTAGTGCGTATCGATGGTCCCGAGCGCCATGCTCAGTAGGGACAGTCCTTGGCGGCTCTTGCCGTCGAAGAGGGACACGTGGATCGGCTCGGGCTTGAGGTCGCCCCGCTCCAAGATGTCCGCGACGACCGCGTGGGTCTTGGGCGTCGTCGCGCTGTAGCGGAACGAGCCCGTGTCCGTCATAATCCCGACGTACAACGCCGTCGCAACGCCGCGGTCGATCAAGTCGAGGTCGACGCCCGCGATCAAGTCGTAGGCGATCTCGGCCGCCGCCGCCGCGTCCGTCTGGACGTGCATCACCGAAAACCAGGACTCGGGGTCGGGGTGGTGATCGAGGAGCAGGATCGGCTTGCCGGCTTGCCGGAACACCTTAGCGACGTCGCCCAACCGCTTCTCCGAATTCGTGTCCACGACCAGCAGCACGTCGGCGTGCGCAACGGCCTGGGC
The DNA here is from genome assembly GCF_049648075.1 of Rubrivirga sp. Taxonomy (GTDB): domain Bacteria; phylum Bacteroidota; class Rhodothermia; order Rhodothermales; family Rubricoccaceae; genus Rubrivirga. The sequence goes on from NZ_JBARYR010000782.1 coordinate 3,536, forward strand.
CTGGTCGAGGTTGCCCGCCTCGTAGGTCTGGACCATGCCGGGCGGTTGCTCCTCGGCGAGCCAGTCGAGATTGCGGGGGGCCGGATCGGCGTTGAGGCACAGGACCGTCTTGCCGAGCGCCGTCAGGGCCTGGGCGATCGCGAACTCAGTCCCGAGCGCATCCCCGTCGGGCCGCGTGTGCGTCGTGATGACGACGCGGTCGGCCTCGAGGAGGGCCGAGCGGATGGCATCGAGGCCGGAGGAAGGGTCGGTAGACATGGATCGATTAGGGGTACCGAGAAGCTACGCCGCGGCTGGATTGGCCTCGCCCTCGAGGGCGGGATCGTACGACCCGCTTTGGAGGCTGGGGCTTTCGGTCGCGACCTCGAGGGTCGGCGGACGGTCCGGGGCGGCGCGCGCCGCCGTCAGGATGAGGCGGGGGCCGCGGTCGAACGTGACGTAGTTGTACGCCCACGACAGGAAAACGGAGACCCGGTTGCGGAAGCCGACCAGGTTGACCAGGTGGACGAACAGCCAGCCCATCCAGGCGATCCAGCCCGTCAGCCGGAGGCCGCCCGGCGTTTGGAGCACGGCCGCGTTGCGCCCGATGGTCGCCATCTGGCCCAGGTCGTCGTACTCGAACCGGTTCTCGCCCGACGTCTTCGAGGTCATGGCCTCGACCTGTCGGGCGACGAACTGGCCCTGCTGGATCGCGACCTGCGCCACCTGCGGGTAGAGGTCGCCCTCGAGGTCGGACGCGCCGGCCGCGTCGCCGACCACGAACACGTTCTCGAGACCGGGAACGCGCAAGCTCTCGTCGACGACGAGCCGGCCGCCGGACGCTTGCTCCCACCCGTGCGCATCGGCGAGGGCACCGCACAGCGGGTTCGCCTGGACGCCCGCGGCCCACACGACGGTCCGCGCCGCGATGTGCGATCCGTCCTCGAGGTCGACGCCGCGCTCGGTGACGCGCGTCACGTTGTGGCCCAGAC
>NZ_JBARYR010000783.1:0-9298 GCF_049648075.1 Rubrivirga sp.
GTCTGGGCAACGCCCGCGCCGTCCTCAGGGCGATGCCCGACCTCGGGGTCGACGTCGCGGTCAACATCGCGGAGAGCTACGGGACGCGCAACCGCGAGGCGCACGTCCCCGTCTTGCTCGAACTGGCCGGCGTCCCGTGCGTCGGCAGCGACGCGCTCGCGCTGTCGGTCTCCCTCGACAAGCACCTGACCAAGACCGTGGTCGGGGCCGCGGGTGTCGCGGTCCCAGCCGGCATCGTCGTCGCGTCCGGCGCGACGCCCGACCTCGAGGCCGGATTCCCCGTCATCGTCAAGCCGCGGTACGAGGGGACGGCCAAGGGCATCGCGCCCTCAAGCCGGTGCGAAACGGCGGCGTCTCTCGCCCTCGAGGTCGCTCGTCAGCACGGGCTGTACCGGCAGGACCTGGTCGTGGAGGCGTTCGTCGAGGGCGCCGAGTTCACGGTCGGCGTGGTGGGGACGGGCGAGACCGCCCGAGCGCTCCCGCCGCTCCAGCGGGCCGTCGACCGGGTGACCGGCATCGGGACACACGCCCTGGGCGACACCGACGACTACGTCCTCGAGGGCGACGTGACGCCGGCCCTCGACCGCGCCCTCGAGGGCGCCGCTCTCCTGGCCCATCGCGCGCTCGAGTGCCGCGACTTCTCACGGTCGGACTTCCGCGTCGGCGCCGACGGCGAGCCGGTCTTTATCGAGATCAACCCGCTACCCACGTTCGCCCCCGACGGCTCGTTCGCCATCCTGGCCGCCCTCGAGGGCCGCGACTACGACGCCTTTCTGGCCGACGTGCTACGCACCGCCCTCGAGGACGCGATCCGCCGAGGTCCCTAGCCGACGTCGAACCTCTGCCCTCGAGGGCGGTACGCAGCGCATGGACGACCGACCGACCTGCTCGTGTGGCCACGACCGCTACCACCACACGACCCGCGCCGACCTCACGCACGGCGGCGGGGGCTGGTTCGCGCTCTTCAACGGGCTCTCGAGCACGCCCAAGCGCATCCGGTTCTCGTGCGCGGCCTGCGGCGAGACGTTCGAGGACACGACGGACCCCGTCGTGCTCACGCAGTACCGGCGCTACCCGTACGTCACGCGCCCCGAGGGCGAGACCTAGGAATCCACGGCGACGGCACAGACGGCCGTCCTCGAGGACGCGTATCTCTGGTCTCGAGAGCCCGCCCAGAGCCTGCCGACCGTGACCGCCCGCCCCCAGCACAACGCCTCCGTCGACGAGTGGGACGACTGGCGCTGGCAAATGCGCCACCGCGTCTCCGACCTCGAGGCTCTCGAACGCTACGTCACGCCGACCGACGGCGAGCGGCACGCCATCGAGGCCACCAAGGGCGTCTTCCGCTGGACCATTACGCCGTACTACGCGAGCCTGATGGACCCCGTGGACCCAACGTGCCCGATCCGCCAGCACGTCGTCCCGCAGTCGGCCGAGGTGGCGCCGGACATCGTTGGCGTCGTCGATCCGCTCGACGAGGTGGGGCACAGCCCGGTCAAGAACGTCGTCCACAACTACCCGGACAAGATCGCCTTCTGCGTCACGTCCGAGTGCGCCGTCTACTGCCGCTACTGCCTCCGAAAACGGATGGTCGGCGACAGCGACTGGATGATGCGCAAGGACGAGCTCCGTGACGGGATCGCCTACGTCCGTGACACGCCCGCCATCCGCGACGTCCTGCTCACCGGCGGCGACCCGCTGGTGTTTTCCGACGCCAACCTCGATTGGCTCCTGGGCGAGCTGGCGTCGATCCCGCACGTCGAGGTCGTCCGCATCGGCAGCCGCCTGCCCGTCGTCAACCCGATGCGGATTACCGACGAGCTATGTGCCGTCCTCCAGAAGCACCATCCGGTGTGGCTGAACACACACTTTAACCACCCGAAGGAGCTCTCCGCCGAGGCCCGCGCTGCCTGCAACCGCCTGGCCAATGCCGGCGTGCCGGTCGGGAACCAGACCGTCCTGTTGGCCGGGATCAACGACGACGCCGAGACGATGCGCGCGCTGTGCCAAGAGCTGGTCTCCGCGAGGGTCCGGCCGTACTACGTCTACCAGGCGCAGCTCATCGGCGGGACGGCGCACCTGAGAACGCCCATCGAGGTCGGCATGGACATCATGCGCTCGCTTCGGGGCCACACCTCCGGGTTCGCCGTGCCGGCCTACGTCTTGGACACGCCCGACGGCAAGGTCCCGCTCACGCGCGACTACATCCTGGGCCGCGCCGGCGACCACGTCGTGATGGAGACGACGCGCGGGACGCTGTGGGCCGAGCCCAACCCGCTCTTGGGCGCGACCTCGAGGACGCGGCTCCCCGAGATCGCGATGCCCGACGGCGCCCGCACGGTCCCGACCGGCGCTCCGCGCTTCGTCTACGGCGACGACTAGACGCGTCGGCCATAGCCTCTCAGGACGCGGACGGATCGACCTCGAGGTCGGTGCTTGAACGGGGAGGAGCGGGGCTCTAGACTCCGAGCCCACACTTCTGCTCACGTCATGGTCACGACTCTCCGCCGCATCGAGCCGATGTCGCTCGCCAAGATCTACGCCGTCGTCACGGGCGCGCTCATGCTCGCGTTCGCGCTTCCGTTCGGGTGTGGCCTCCTCCTGTTCGGAAGCGCGATCGACGGAGCGGGCGGCCCCAACGCGATCGGAACCGGGTTCGGACTGATCCTGATCTTTTTGTACCCGCTCTTCGGCGTCATCGGCGGGTTTGTCGCCGGGTGGCTCTACGCGTTCGTCTACAACCTTGTCGCCGACCGTGTCGGCGGCGTCGAGCTCGAGTTCGACGAGGACCTGGGCGCCGGCGTCATGCTCTGAGTCGGCCTCGAGGTCAGATGGCTCTGGCGAGGCTGCTAGGATTGTGACAGTGCCGTCCTCGAGGTCGGACCGTCCTTCCGCCGTCCTCGAAGTCGTGCCTACGCCGTCGCGCCCCCGCAGCTCGACCCCGCGCCGGCCGTGCAGCCGTAGCAGTGCCGCGCGGTCTTGACCGCCCGCGCCTGCCACGCCCCAAGATCGAACTCGCCGACGTGCGCGAAGGGGACCGCCGCGTCCATCTCGAGCTGCTGGTTAAAGTCGCAGTCGTAGATCTTGCCGTCCCACCCGACCGACACCGTGTTGCGGCACATGAGGCCGTCGATGGTCGCCGGGTTGAACGCGCCCAAGAGCCGCTCCATGTAGACGTCGAGCTGCCCCTTCTCGACGAGCCACTCGAGGTAGCGGCTCATCGGCATGTTGTTGAGCGCGAACAGGCGGTCGAACTGGATGCCGTGGTTGCGGTCGAGCGCCGCCTTCCACTCGTCCTCGAGGGAGTCCTGCGCGCCGGCCAAGAAGCTCCCGACCGGGTTGGTGACCAGCGTCAGGATCTTGTCCGGGTCGCCCTGCCCGTAGCCGGCCTCGTTGAGCGCGCGGATGGCGCGGATCGACTTGTCGTAGGTGCCGTCGCCGCGCTGGGCGTCGGTGCCGAGCTGGCGGTAGTGGGGGAGCGAGCACGCGACCTCGACGCCGCGCTCGGCGAACCACTCGGGCAAATGCTTGTAGCGACGGACCGTTAGGATCGTCAGGTTGCACCGGTCGATGACGTGGAGCCCGCGCGCCACGCACTCGTCGACCAAGTACTCGAAGTGCGGGTTGAGCTCCGGCGCGCCGCCCGTCAGGTCGACGGTGTGCAACGACCCGCCGCGCTCGTGCGCCTGGATGTGGTCGATGGCGCGGAGGCACGCGTCGACGGCCCCAAGGTCCATGTTCTCCTCGACGCGGTCCGGCCCGGAGTCCACGTGGCAGTGCCGGCACGTCATGTTGCACAGCTTGCCGATGTTGATCTGGAACACCTCGAGCGGCGCCGGTAGCAGGCCCTCCGTCCAGCCGCTCGCGACCAGGTCGCGGTGGAAGCTGCCCGTCGAGGTCGGGCCGATGTCGAGCGCGACGCCCTCGAGGGCGCTGAGCTGGGCGTCGGGCGACGCGAGGGGCGTGCGACGGCCGTACAGGCTCGTGGTCTGCTTCGGCCCGTCCATCACGTCAGCGATGAGCTCGGCCGAGAGCACGGGGAGGGAGAAGGCGGCGCCGTCGCCGTCGGGAAAAGCCATGGTCCGAGAAAGACAGAAAAAGAGCGTCCGACACCCGAACGCGGGGTTGTCCTACACGCCGAGGCCGCGCCGATTCGTGTGGCCCGGCCTCGAAGGCGTCTACATCGTCTGCTCTTTGACGCCGTCGAGCATCTGCAAGCCGTGGACGAGCGACGCGCCGCCTCGGATGGCCGTCGCCACGTGGACGGCCTCCGTCATCTGCTCGAGGTCGGAGCCCTTCGCCAAAGAGTCCTGCGTGTAGGCGTCGATGCAGTACGGGCACTGGACCGTGTGGGCCACCGCAAGCGCGATCAGGGCCTTCTCCCTCGCCGTCAGCGCGCCGTCCTCGAAGACCTTTCCGTAGTAGCTGAAGAAGGCGTCGGCGAGAGGCTTCGAGCCCTCACCGATCTCGGGGAAACGAGGGAGGTGCTCGGGCTTGTAGTAGGTGTCCATCGAGGGGGAAAAGGGGAGAGGCGGAAGCTAGATCGTCCGAGACTTCGCCGACAAGGCGAGGCCCGTGCAGCGCGCGAGGTTGTGGAGTGTCTGTCAGACGGATACCTTACCGGATTGGATACCCATCCCCTCCTCCGTCGTCTTGGGACCCCTGGCCTGGACTCTCCTGCTCGCGGCCGTCGCAGCCATCGCGTTCGTGCTCTTTCGCCGGCTCTCCCGCCAGAGCGGGACGGCGGCGCGTCCCGGTGGTCCATCCCGGCTGAAGGAGCCGTACCGGGACGAGCTCACCAGCCTCGGGCTGTCGTCCGTCCGTGCCGCCTCGCCGGTGGCGACGCCCGCACGTCCGAAGGCGACGCCCTCGGAGGCCGTCCCGTCCGAGAGCACCGCTGCGTCCTCGCTGGCCGACCCATCGCCGACGTCTGACATGGAAGGTCCCTTGGCAGGCACCGCCATCCCCGCTCTCCTCCGGGCGCTCGCGACCCACGCCAGACGCCCCGCGGCCCTCGTACGCCACGACGGGTCACGGTTTGACGTCCTCTGCCGGACCGACGACGGGCCGCTCGCGACGATCGCCGGCTCCGCCCTCGACCTCGAGGAGCCCTCGACCGCGAACGCCGCGACGCTCGGCGGGCTGTCGGTCTTGGTGGGAGGCCGCGCCCGGGCCATACCGGCCGGTGACCACGTGGTCTTGGTCGGGTTGAGCGCCGGCCTCGACGAGCCCGTCCTCGACCGGTTCGGACGCCTGATCGCGGATCTCCTTCCCGAGGCAGACGTCGAGGTCGCCGCCCTCGAGGACGGCCCGGCGGTAGAGGAGACGAATACGGCAGACGCCCCCGTCCCGCGCGCGGTCATCATCGGGCAGGAGCAGGACGCGGCCGAGGCCGACGATCGGCCGCTCGCGTTCGCCCTCGTCACGCTGGCCGACGCCGAGGAGATCCTGACCACTCAGCCGCCCGAGGTGGCTGCAAAGGCTACCGCCGCGCTCCTCGACCGTCTCGAAACCGCCGACCACGTTCGTCGGGTCGAGCCCTTCGGCGACCTGCTGTTCGGGACATTCATCGACGCCGACGCCGACGGGGCCGCTGCGTGGTGCCAGACCTTGTCGGCGAGCGATCCGCCGCTCTTCATCGGAGCCGTCGCCCCGGCCGACGGGGAGCCCCAGGCCGTCCGAGCCGCGGCGACGAGCGCGCTGCGCGACGCGTACGACCAGCAGCAGGCTCGGGTCGTAGAGTCGAAGTAGGGCGGGAGCAGGCGCCGATCCTCGTCCTCGAGGCCGGCCCGCCGTGGTCTCGACCTCGAGGCTGCGTTGTGGCTCGCCGTCCTCGAGGCCGGAACCGTTCGAGCCGCTCGCCTCTTTCTGTATCTCCCTCGCCCCTCCGCCCGTGACCGTTCTCGTCCTCAACGCCGGCTCGTCGTCGCTCAAGATCGACCTGCTCGATGCCGAGTTGGGGACCACGTTGGCGGCGGGCCAGGTCGAGCGGATCGGGGCGGTGTCGTCTCTCGCGTCGTTCCGGCTCGGCGAGGGGAAGTCCGAGCGGGTGTCGCTCCAGGCGCCCGATCACGCGACGGCGCTCTCGCACCTGCTGGACCGGATGCGCGAGGCGGACGGCCCGAACCAAGACGTGCTCCCCGAAATCGAGGCCGTCGGGCACCGCGTGGTCCACGGCGGTGAGCAGTTCGCCGAGTCCGCGCTCATCGACGGCGAGGTGGTCGACGCGATCCGCGACGCGTTCGACCTGGCGCCGCTCCACAACCCGGCCAACTTGCAGGGCATCCGGGCCGCGCAGAAGGCGTTCCCGGACGTGCCGCACGTGGCCGTCTTCGACACGGCGTTCCACCAGACGTTGCCGCCGCAGGCCTACCTCTACGCGCTGCCCAACCGGCTGTACCGTCGGCACAAGATCCGGCGCTACGGCTTCCACGGGACGTCGCATTACTACGTCTCGAGACGGCTTTACGCCCTCGAGGGCCTGGACGTCCAGAGCTCCCGCGTCGTCACGCTCCACCTAGGAAACGGCTGCTCCGCATGCGCCATCGAGGACGGCCGCAGCGTGGACACGTCGATGGGCATGACGCCGCTCGAGGGGCTGGTGATGGGCACGCGGAGCGGCGACCTCGACCCGTCGATCGTGTTCGAGATCGCAGAAAAGGAGGACGCACCCTTGACGGAGGTCCACACCCTCCTCAACCGCTACTCCGGTCTCCTGGGCCTGAGCGGCTACGCCGCCGACATGCGCGATTTGCTCGCGGAGGCGGCCGACGGCGACGTCCGGTGCCAGCAGGCCGTCGACGTGTTCTGCTACCGCGTCAAGAGCTACCTCGGCCGGTACCTCGCGGTGCTGGGCGGCCTCGATGGGGTCGTGTTCACGGCCGGCATCGGGACGTTCGCGGCGCCGGTGCGCGCCCAAGTTCTGGACGGTCTTGAGGGCCTGGGCATCGTCCTCGACGCGGACGCCAACGAAGCGGCAAGCGGCAAGGAGGCCCGCATCACGACGGCGGAGAGCGACATCCCGGTCTGGGTGATCCCGACGAACGAGGAGCTGGTGATCGCGCAGGACACGCAGAAGCTGGCCCGTGCGGCGAAGCAGTCGCCATTCGTTTGAGGGATAGGGGAGCGGCATCGAGGGTGCAAAATGGTCCCGGTCGTCCTCGAGGACGGTTTGTCGTAGAGACGCCACGGTGTGGCGTCTTCCCGTTTGGCTCGGTGCCTGTCCGTCCTCGAGGCCGCGAAACAGCGCATCGAGGCCGGTAGGGGCGTATCGCAATACGCCCGTACGGGGTGCCTCGAGCCTTCTACTCGTCCTCGAGGTCGCCCGCGCGTAAGCTGCGTCCGCCTCGTCCCGTCCTCGAGGACGGTCCCTCACGCCCATGCGCTCGCTTTCCCTCCTCGCTCTCACCATCGTCCTCGCTGCGTGTGAGCCGCCGCCGCCCCGCGCCCAGGGCGACGTCGAGGCCCTCGCGCTGATCGACCGGTCCCAAACGCACCACGGGTCCGCCGCTCTCGACCGGGCCGAGATCACGTTCTCATTCCGCGGAACGCCGTTCGTGCTCCGCCGAGACGGCGCCACGTTCCGCTACGCGCGGACCCTCCAAGACGAGCAGGGCCGGACCGTCGAAGAGGTCGTCGACAACGCCGGCGTGCACCGGTTCGTCGACGGCGTCGAGGTCGAGCTCGATGCGGCCGAGACGGAGCGGGTCGACACGGCCGTCAACTCGGTCGCGTACTTCATGCTGCTGCCCGCACCGCTCACCGATGGCGCCGCGCGGGCTCGGCTGCTCACACGTGACCGCGTCGACGGCGTCGACTACGACCGCGTCGAGGTCACGTTCGCCCAGGAGAACGGCGGCTTCGACTACCGCGACCGCTACGTCTACTGGCTCCGCGACGACGGCGAGATCGGCCACTTCGCCTACACCTACGAGCCGACGCCCGGCGACACGTCGAGGACGGAGACCGGCACGCGGTTCCGCGTCCCGGTCGGCCAGCAGCGCGTCGGCGGGGTGCTGTTCCAGGACTGGCACAACGTCACGGCCGACTCGCTCGACGGCATCGAGGGCTTCGGCGACGCCTACGACAACGGCCTCACGTTCTCGATCTCGGACGTCGTCCTGGACTCCGTCCGCGTCACGCAGCTCAGAGAGGATTGATAGGGGAATGCCTTATGTGCTCATGGGGTGCAGGACGATAGGTTGCGGGCCACGCTGCCCGCCGTTTAACGCACGACCGCTCTCTTTCTGCCTCCACGAGCGACCTCGCCGACGTCTTGGATGGGAACGAGGGGTTCGAGCTGCTGGCCCGGTCGCTCCCCGATGCCCTCCTGATCGTCGACCCCGACGGGACCGTTGCCCATGCCAGCGTGGACTCCGTAGACCTGTTCGGGATGGGGGCCGACGAGATCCAGGGCCGTCCGTTCCTCGACGCCGTCCACCCCGACGACCGGGCCGCCGTGCCGGTCTCGTTTAGCAGCGGGACCGTTGGGGCGTGGGACTTCCGGCCGGCCGGGGCCGACCATTGGCTCAACGCGGCCCTGCTCTCGCCGCACTTCGACGGGTTCCGGTCTCAGCCCATCGGGCGCGCGCTCGGGGACGCCGTGCTCGTGTTGGTCCGGCGCGTGGACACGGGCGTGGTCAACGACCGGACGGACCTGCTCCGCCGGGCCATGGACGCGACCAACAACATCGTCGTCATCACCGACCCGCACCTCGAGGACAACCCGATCGTCATCGCCAACGACAACTTCTTCAAGGTCACGGGCTACGACCGCGACGAGGTCATCGGGCACAACTGCCGGTTTTTGCAGCGCCGCCCCGACGGCACGCGCGACGACGACCAGGAGGGCGTCCACGAGCTCGTCCGTGCCGTCGCCGCCGGCGAGCGGACGCACGTTCTGCTGAGGAACTACAAGAAGGACGGGACGCTGTTTTACAACGAGCTGTTCGTGACCCCGGTCTTGGACGAGGACGGCGAGATCGTCAGCTTTATCGGCGTCCAGAACGACGTGACCGACCGGATCACGGCCGAGCGAAAGGCCGTGAGCCGGCCCGGCCTGCTGGGCGCGTTCTTCGACAGCGCCCCCGTCTTGATGGGCGTCGTCCAGCGCGACGGGGCTGGCATCGTCCACCGGACGGCGAACGCCCGGGCGCGCGAGATCTACGACCTCGAGGACGTGGCCGGCACCCGCCCGCGCGAACTGGGGTTCACCGACCTCGAGGCCGCAAAGTGGAACGACGCCGTCGAGCGGTGCGCCGAGACCGGCGAGCCGGTCCACTTCGACACCGTGTTCCCG